>MENF01000103.1 GCA_001769035.1 Bacteroidetes bacterium GWA2_32_17 | reverse complement strand
CTGACAAAGTTATTGATGCATTTCCTCCATAAGCAGATTCGTAACGAACTTGTGTTTCCCTCACAGTAATTTTTACATCAAATTGTTCAGTTGAAGCATCAGTACGTTGAAATTTTGCATAGTAATTATCTCCTTTATCATAAGCAGTGGTAGTGCTCCAAGGTGCAGAAATATTTTCACTATAAACCGTTTGACTATTTCGCAAAATATAACCACTAAAACTTCCATTTCCAATAATCTGATAAGTAGCATCCCAGTTATCATTATTAATACTGCTATTACTATCTGTTTTTTTGCAAGAGATAATAATAAAGACATAAAACAGCAAAATGAACAATTTGAATTTATTATTTTTCATAAAATAAAATTTATTTATTACCCTTACTCATCTGGCTTTTCGGTTACGCCCCGTTTTTTATGGTTTCTGGTCTCCACTGATAATACTTAATTAAATGTAAAAAAGTAATCAAAAGCATTTTATCCCGTAGTTTACTCAATCTTTTATACAACGCACAGAAAAACCACAACGGCCAATATCGAAGCCAACAATGGTCATAAAACTGTTATCATTTGGTATATACTCGTACAAAGGATGAGAACTTGTGGAGGAAGACCAAAATACGCTATACAGACCGACCCCTTTAAACGTACCATCCATATCACGATCACCACCAGGAAGAGCTGTAAAACCACTATTATTATTACCGGTGTTACCGCTAGGCCAGTGTGCCGTACCGCTCTCCTTTAGTTTATCGCGTGCTGCATTCCCGCCTCCCAAATATGTGTAGAGCGTATTCCATTCAGAATCGGTGGCCACGTGCCAACCGTCCGGAGCAATTTTACGGCTATCATTCACTGCATACCAGTTGTATAAGTGTCCGTATGTATCAGCATAAGAAGAATTATTATTATAATTACTGTAAGCCCCAGCAGATAAATTTGACCAAGAGGTATCAACAGTAACATTCTGAATTGGATCTCCGTTACGATATTTTGTTGTTTTCAGATTTTCAACCAGCCATTCCTGATTGCCAATGGTTACAATATGATATACATTGCCATCAATGTCAGTTACAGTATCATTTTTGTTCTTATCCTTTTTGCAATTTGTTGTTAGAATTGTACCAAGAATAATTATTATTCCAAATAGTAAAGTTTTCTTTGTCATAATGCTTAAGTTTAAAATTATGAATTTATTTTTTCAATTATTAACCAACAGGTGCTAATAACCTGATGCTCCAGCTATAGTAATAAGAATAACCCCAGTAATAATGCCACCAACTAAAATAGCTGTTGCAACCGGAGAAAACACTTTTTTCCTTACAGTTACATTATCTTTTACTTCTTTAGTTTCTGTGCGATATTTAGTAGTTATTCCTTTTCCCATAAAACTACCATGGTATATCAATTTATTCTTTATTTCTTCTTTAGATAAAGAGTCAAACTTTTGTTGCGAATAAACATTTAATTGATTTACCCAAAAATTATTATCAATTACTTTTGGTGTTGTTATATTTTCCTGAAAACCGTAAGTGATTTTATTTCTAATCAGTAAAGGAGAATTGATTTTGTTGAATAATTTGAATTTTTTATTAGAATAATAAGTTTCTTTAATCAGAACCTTTATATCTTCTTCATTAGCATTTGTAATACCCTTAAAATTATTAAGTTCAAGATATGAATGATCAGGAATTAGAAGAACTTTTCCTGTAATATCTACTGCATCTGTATAATTAGTTGCTTTACCGTTATTTATAAAACTTGAATAAGCAAGGTCAATAAAAATATTCTGACTTGTTTTATTCTGAATTTTAAATATCAAAGCTCCAGCAGTACTCTCATTTCCATGAAAATTATAATAAACCTTTAAATCTTCATTTTCATAAACAAAATTATTTACTTCATCAGACGTAAATTGAAATACAGCTACAGGTTTTATTTCAAGTGGTACTTCTGCTTCGTACGGAACCTGAACATCTTTCATAACATCTACTTCTTTAGTTACATTTCTTGTAAAAAAGCAAGAAGTAAATAAGAAATTTAATAACGATAATGAAATTAAATTAAAAAGTAAATTTTTCTTTTTCATATTTATTATTATTTTTGATTTTCGTTTATTTCTCTAATAATTTGTGGTTGTGTTTGTGGTTTGGGTATTTCTAATACATCAATACAATTAATTGCATAAATAATATTATTTATATTTTTTTCTTTTATTTCGACTGTAGAAGCAGTATTGTCAGAAAAATTTATTCTGATTTTCTTTAAAGGCGAAGATTTGAGTTTTGCCCAGGTACTGTCATTTACATCATAAAATTGCCAAGTAGAACTACAATTCTCAACTTTATAATTAGCTATTTTATTCTCAAAGGTTATTACATCACTATTTTGAAGCAATAATGTAATTCTTTCAAAAAGTTCGTTTTTAGAGCAATTACAACAAATACCATAAAATAATAGCTTATTAACTCCATTAAAATTGCAGGCAAGTACTTCAAGTTTATACGAAGAATGGCTATTATCAAGACCAGTAAGGTACATGGCTGTATTATTTTCTTTAAAAAGCAATTTTGAATTTGTTCTTACTTCTCTTACCTTAGTAAATTCATCTACTTTGTTAACTAAATATGTACAATTATTGGTTGTCGGTTGTTGCATTTTCTGGTTTTCCAATTGCTTTTTATTTTCCTGCATTAGTAAATCCTGTTTTTTTTGCTCATCTATTTTCTTTTGATTTTCGAGTTTTCCCTGTTCCTGTTTATCGGTTTGTAAAGTATTACTGTTATTTTCGGTTTTCTTTTGTGTATTGTAATTGTCGTCGTCATAATTAAATGTTATTTGTTTTTTATTTCCCTGCATTATTGAATCTTGTTTTCTTTGCTCATCTATTTTCTTTTTATTTTCTAAAGCCAATCTTTCCTGGTTTTTCTGCTCTTCTAATTTTTCTTGTTTCTGTTTGGCTAATAGTATGGAATCATTATTGTTTACGGTTTTCTTTGGTGTATAGTAAACATCTCCTACTGTTTTTTCGTTATATGTTGTTTTCTTTTTATCTTTAATGTTATAATATGAACGTAAACTGTTGGAATCGAAAACGTCTATATGTCCGTTAGGATATTTAATGCCTGCAATAGTACTGTACTTTAAAGTATAAATAGGACCATCAAGGTTTCCTATACTTTTGTATTCAATGTTATCTTCACTAATCTTTGTTACTTTACCAATAGCTATGCTATAATCTTTTAAGATAATTGTATCCTGTGCTTTTATTGAAAAGCATACAAGGATAAACATGGCAAAAGAAATGTAAAACTTTTTCATAGGGTTTATATTTTATTGGTTAAATTATTGAATGATTACTTTTTTACTAAATGATTTTTTTTCACTACAAATTTTTACAAAATAAATTCCATTTGCCAAATTACTAATGTCAAGTTGAGTTTCTAAAAAATTATTTACGGATTTAATTTCTTTTTCTCTTAATGCCTGTCCTAAAGTATTTGTAAGAATAATTTTGTAATTATCGTTTGCTAACCCTTGCCCTTTGACATTCAATAAATTATTGGAGGGATTTGGAAAAATAGAAAAAAGAGAATTAGTATTTGAACTGTCGTGAACATTTCCATTATTGTTTTCTTCTATACCCGTGTTAAACCATGGCTCTCCTTGATAAATCGCTATTGGTACCTGAAAAGATTTACCTTGATATGAATAGGTCGCAGTTGTTGTACTGGTATCAACACCGAAAATTAAATACGGTGGTGAAATCATTTTGGCAATATTTGTATCAGTAATAGAAACTGAAAGCCCTAAGATGTCAGATATATTTCTATCAACTCCGTCAGAATAATATCCAATGATATTTGTATGTCCAACTTTTCCTTTGGGAATATAATGTTGTGCAGGATAATGCGACATACTATCAAGAGATGCAGATGGCATAACATTTATTGTAACCGTATCCATAGCAGCAGCACCAGTTGAATCTACTCCGATTATTTCGATTAAAATTATGCCGGCAGCATCTGATGGAATAGTATATGAAAAAGAATTATTAGCACTGCTTGAAACCTGTGTAAAATCCTGAACATAGGTATTGCCTGCATAAACAGACAAATTGGAAGTAGAATTGTCGCCAGAAGTAATAATTGAAACCGTACTTCCTGAAGAAAACAAAGTACCAGACAAAGGGGAATCAATGTGAATACTGTAGGTTGTCTGGCTTGATTGAGACTTATAATAAATAGGATTGGGTGCAGCTAATGATGGAGGACTATATCCATCAACATCAAAAAAATTTGAATTAGGAAAGTCATTTAATAAGTTAAAAACTTTATTTTTAATATCTATATTATTTGGAGATTTAAGATGACATTGATTATAGAAATATTCATATTTACTAATTCCGCCTTGTTGAGAGGAAGCGGGTACAATAAGATCGCTGTATTCAAAATTGAAAAGATTACTTAAGTATAAAAGTTTATCACCATTACTAATAGAATTAGATGAAGCAAGTAAACCAAGCAAATCGTTAATTACTAAAGAACAGTTTGTAAAATCATTTATAGACTGGTCTTCTGTAACTATTGCAAATGTTGGAACATTATTTAAATACAAATTTCCTGAATTATTTAACTGCCCTATATCTGAACTATTTACTCTGAGATTTTTAACTGCATCAGAGCAGCCTATTGATGGTGATGCCATAAATAAACCAGTTGTGGTGCAAAGCAAAGGCCAATAATAAAGCATATTTGCTCCTTGTGTACCTGAATGTGGCGTATTAAGAGTTATGAATTTATGAATATCATTTCGGTATTGATTGCCATAAATATTTTCCAAATATATTCTTGTAAGGAGACCGCCCATACTATGAGCAACAATATCTACTTTACCTACAGAGAAATCATCCCATCTTGCATTATATAATAATGAATTAATGCCAATTGGTACTTTTTGAGAATTATATCCGAAACTAAAATCATTGGATTCGCGATAATCTATTCTAAACAGCAAAGAGGAAATAGAATTATCAAAAGCAAAAGGAGGATATGCACCGGAATTTAAAAGAAAAGTTTCCATTTCGCTAAATGAATTTACATCGCCCCAAAGACCATGCACCATTAGTACAGGTGCTTTGTAAATTTTTATCGGATAAGTAAACAAGTTGACTGACGGATTATTTTGATTATAAATTTCTATTGTTCTTGTATCATATGGAGAAGAAATATTCATTACCGTTGGATGAGAATACCTGGTTTCTGTTTGATTAAATGTTGAAGTATAATTTGCTGAATTAAAATATCCATCGTAATTTATATTCGTGGTTCCTGCAATTCTAAATTTAATTTGTGTCATATCAATCGTGCTGTCACTGCAAGTTACTCTTAGAATTGTCGCTTTCGAGCCATCAGCACAAATTTTTGCTGGCGGTGGTGAACCCATATTTGATGTTCCTGAGGTAATTAATTTATCCCAACCAAGAGAAGCATTACTATCAACTATAGTAGAAAACCCAATCCAATATGTAACAGTATTTACAATAATAGTCTTACTTGTTTGGTTTGAACCATTAGAATTAGTAGCTGTAAGATATATGGTAAAAGTACCTGTGTTTGTAAAAGTAATACTTGGATTAGTAGCCGTGCTG
>MENF01000102.1 GCA_001769035.1 Bacteroidetes bacterium GWA2_32_17 | reverse complement strand
ATGATAAATGGTATTGGCTGTTTTTCATTACTATCTTAAAATCTGTAGATTATTTCTTAATTATTCAGAATTCAATCCATTTGAACCCTAAATTCATTGGTGCTTTCGCAGGCGATGCTTTTTCGTATATTACTCCAATTGATAACTTAATAAATTCCGGCAATTATTTTCCTGATTACAGAATGCCTGGCTATGGTTTTTTTTATTATATCTTTCATCTGTTTTTCAATTCAAATATTTCGTTAGACTTGTTAATTGTTCTACAGATAATATTATCTATATTATCTGTATATGTTTTGGCAATTACAGTCTATAATTTTACTAATTCAAAAAAAATATTCTATATTGTTATTTTTTTATTTGGTATTAGTACATATACTAGCTTATGGGATTTTTATATAGCAACAGAAAGTTTTACTACTTCATTTTCAATTTTCTTTGTTTACTATTTAATTAAGTATCAATCCTCAAATAAACCTGATTTCCTCTTTATTTCCGGAGTAATTTACACTTTTATAGTCTTTTTGCGACCAGTTTATGTACTTTATTGTATAATTCCAATAATTATTATTTTAAGGTTATATTTTAATAAAAAATCCCTTTTAGTTTGTGTTAAACATTTATTAATTTTTTTATCTTTTTTTATATTAATTGATAGTCTTTGGATAATAAGAAATTATAAAGCATATCAAAAGTTTTATCCCCTTACTGTTAGTGTTGGTATTTATGCTGATGAATTTGAAAATTCCGTAGATGGTGCGGCTATGCGGGTAATTCAAGGATGGGGTCTTAATTACGTTTGGTGGGATATTTCAGCAGAAATACGTTGGTTTAACATCGGAGATTCTTCTAAGGGACCTGTTGGGTATGAAAATTCAAAAATTAAATTACCAGATTATATATATACTTCTGAATATAACATTGATACATTAAAAAGACTATCTGACAACGTATATAAATATTACCACTCTCAATCACCTTCGCTTTATTATAACTCAATAATAAATAATTTTCAAAAAATAGAAAGTTCATTTAGAACGGAAAAACCTTTCCGTTATTATTTTGTTTCAAGACTATTGTTATTTAAAACCATGTATTTTAGACATCATATGTTTCATCTTTTTTCAAAACCATTTCGTCAATTATCTTTTATTTTAAAAATGATTATCTTATTTTATATTACTTATTATTTTTTTATTATATCATTTTCATTAATTGGTATTATTATTTTTTTAAAGAAGAATATTTTAAAAAATCCACTTTATATATTTATTTATATAACTCTTTATTCATTTATAATATTTCCACTTGTACTTAAACTATGCACATTTCGTTATTTTGCTCCTGCCTATCCTTTTGCTTTAGTACTTGCAATTTATACTTTAATTTACTTTATTGATAAAATAAACAACAAATATATTGTTCACAATTCAATACCTTAAGCTATTATATAATTAAATGCCCCCAAACATTTTTTTTCGCTTCAAACAATTTACAATTAATCAGGAAAATTGTGCTATGAAAATTGGCATTGATTCAATTCTTCTTGGTGCATGGGCTAATTGTTATAATAATTCATATATATTAGACATTGGAACAGGAACTGGAATTCTTGCTTTAATGTTAGCTCAAAAACAAAATAAAAACATCTTTGCAATTGACATTGACGAAAGTGCCGTTAACCAAGCTAAAGAAAACATTAGCAATTCTCCTTGGTCTTCAGAAATAAAAGTGCTTCATTCGCCATTACAGGAATATAAGCCACAGATAGAAAAATTTAATTATATTATAACAAATCCCCCGTATTTTTCAAAATCTTTAAAATCACCTCTCGAAAACAGAACAACTGCCCGACATACTTATTCTTTAACCCACAAAGACATAATCGAATTTTGTAAAAATAATTTATCGTCTATTGGCATATTAGGAATTATTTTACCCGTTGCTGATGGAGAAAATTTCATTAAAAAGGCAAAAGAAATTAACTTGTTTTGTATTAGAAAATGTTTTGTAAAACCCGTTCCTGTAAAAGAGCCACACCGCTTATTACTTGAGTTTTCATTTCAAAAACAAATTACACAGGAAACTGAAATTGTAATTGAAAATGGTACACGTCATCATTATACCAATGAGTATAAAAAATTAACTGAAGAATTTTATTTAAGTTTTAAATATTAAAAAATAGAACACAGATTTTACTGATTTAACTGATATACACTAATAATTTTTCAACATTTATTTTTTTAATTACAGACAACCAAAACAATTTTTAGATTGTCTTATATTTGTATTTAAAAAATTAAAATTATGAAAACTAAATTATTATTTATCACAATTTTTGTGTTAATGTTAAATCAAGGATTTTCTCAATGTTCGCCTGATGCAGGCTTAGATTTTTCTGTATGCGGAAAATTTGCACATATATGCGTTGCATCTTGTGGAAATCCCGGGCAATGGATTAATCCCGGTGGAATTGCATATTTCGATGCCCCTATTGATTCTATAATTCATAATATACCTTCATATAAAGACTCTACTTGTACATGGATTAGATATTCATCTGAAAACGATACCGTAAAAATGATTTGGAAAGAATTTGATGGAATAAATTATTATAGCGATTCAGTATATATTTATTTTGCAAGTATTCAAACTGCATTACAAATTGTAAACCCAAGCGATACTTTTGTTTGCGGTCCAACATTTTTTAATTTATCTGCACAACAACCTCAATATGGTGGTGGTTACTGGATTGATACAGTTGCAAATACAGTTTTTTCGCCAAGCCCTAATAATAATAATAATCTTACTGCAACAATAGATACTGGTGGTACAAATTATTATGGCTCGCATCATTTTTACTGGATAACAAATAATGGTGGTTGCCGCGATACATCAACTGTTGTTCCGGTATTGTTTATCGAGAAACCTGTTGCAAATGCCGGCTTAAATTATTGTCCCGGATTATTTGGTGCAAACAGCGAAATAAAAACTGATACTGTTTGCGGGCTATCGTGGCAAATGGGTGCAATCCCTTCAGTAGGTACAGGAACTTGGTATTCACCAGGATTACAGGTTCACTTTGGAACATTAACAGGTCAGCCAATTACTAATAATCCAACTGACAGTCTTTATTTATCATGTAGCGGTTGTTATACTGTATTTAATACAAGTGGCAATCAATATCAAGAGTTTATATGGCAGGAAAATAATAATGGATGCTTTGACATTGATACAATCCGCTTATATTTTGCACCATATCCTTCAGGACAATTTACTACAACTATTCCTGCCTGCCGCCACGACAGCTCAATGCTCATTGCAAATACATGGAATTTGCCAAATAATGTTGATTATGGTGTTACTACATTTAACTGGAATTTTCCCGGAGGTTTATTGTCAAATGTTATTACAAATCCAGATATTTCTGATACTATTTATGTGAGTTGGGCAACCGGCATTCAGCATAATGTTACATTAATCACAACAAACACATGGGGTTGTTCAAGTGGAATTACATCACATTATGTAATTGAACCAGCTACATTTAATCCTATTTATGATTTAACCGAAGCTTCTTGTGGTAATTGTACTGGTGAAATAGAATTAAGCACATCTTATATTAATCCATCAAATGATACAATTACTAACTATTATACATTTAACTGGACAGATTCAATTTTCGGAAATTCACCAGCCCTTATTCAGAATAGTTTGTGTCCATTAACTTCATACGGAATAATTGTAAACGGACAATCACTTTCGCCTGATGCAACCCCCGGTTCGTATTGCCGCGATTCAATAACAATATTTGTTCCTGATACGGGTTATGTAATTGCACAATTTGATACATTAACTTTAGAACAAAATCAAGTAGTACCTTATACTGTTCAATTTATAAACACTTCAATCGGAGGTTTTACTTATTTATGGACAATCTATAATGATTCTAATCAAATTGTTTATTCAAGTACTATAGAATCACCACAATATACTTTTTATAATGAAGGTTGTTATCAAATAGTTTTAGTTGCAGCAAGTAAATGGTCTTGTAGAGATACAATGATTTTTAACTATTTATGTGTAGGCGTGGGAATTGTAGAAAATGATTTTGAAAAAAATATTTCTGTTATGCCCAATCCCGCTTATGATTTTATAAATATTGTTTCAAAAGATAATTCCGATAAAATTATTTCGGTACAACTATTTGATGAGAATGGAAAGGAATTGTTAGGTTTGAAAAAAAATAACAAATCACATAACTATGAACAAATTAAAATCGGGCATATTCCAAATGGATTTATTTATATGAAAATAATTACCAATAAACATGTTATAGTTAAAAAGCTGGTAATTATGCATAAATAAATTTTAACGATTTGTTTGCTTTTAACCAACAATTACCACATCCGATGGCTATCGGATCCGTATCGGTATAAGGCATTTTATTTTTCGAAATATTATCACAATATTTTGTGATAAATATTTTTTTCGCTCGCTTAATCGTCTTACATTTGATTAAAATTTTTTTAAAAAATAGGTTTTTAGACTGACTGACGTAATACCCAATGCTAAAAAACGATCTAAAAAATTGACACGAACACGAATAATAAAATATCTTTTTCTTGGACTGACACTTTGTTTTTGTCATTTCACTTCGCTTGGGCAACTAAGCAAAATAGATTCCCTTCTCTTCTTCCTAAAAACTGACAAACCGGATACTAACAAACTATTTCACTTAATTAAACTCTCAGGAGAATACGTTAAAATCGGATCTTACGACAGTACTTTGCTCTATGCTAATTCTGCCCTGTAACTAAGCAATGTCATTCTTAAAGAAACCACAAGTAAAACTGTTAAAAAAGCTGCACAAATAGGAAAATCTGATTCTTACAATAATATCGGGAATGTTTATTACTATCAGGGTAATTATCCGGAAGCATTAAAGAATTATTTTGCTTCTTTGAAAATAAGAGAAGCGATAGGCAACAAAAAAGGCATTGCATATTCATACAGTAATATAGGGAATGTTTATAACATTCAAGGTAATTATCCGGAGGCATTAAAAAATCTCTTGGTTTCTTTAAAAATAAGAGAAGCGATAGGTAACAAAAAAGGCATTGCTGATTCTTACAATAATATCGGACTTGTTTATTACTATCAAGGCAATTATACGGAAGCATTAAAAAATCACTTTTCTTCTTTGAAAATATATGAAGCATTAAGCGATAAAAAAGACATTGCTTCTTCTTATAATAATATTGGAATTGTTTATTCCGATCAAGGCAATTATACGGAAGCATTAAAAAATTATCTGGCTTGTTTGAAAATAATGGAAGCAATAGATAACAAATCAGGTATTGCCACTTCTTACAATAATATCGGACTTGTTTATTTCGATCAAGGTAATTATCCGGAAGCATTAAAAAATTACTTTTCTTCTTTGAAAATAAAAGAGGCAATAGGCGACAAAGCAGGCATTGCCATTTCTTACAATACTATTGGAAATGTTTTCATAAAACAAAAAAAATACAAAGAAGCTGGGGAATATCTTATCAAAGCAAAAGAATTATCAAAAGAAATAGGATATAAAGAATATTTGAGAAATGCTTACAGTCATTTAACTGAATTGGATAGTGCAAAAGGAAATTATAAAGGAGCATACGAAAATCATAAACTGTATATCTTTTACCGCGATAGTTT
>MENF01000101.1 GCA_001769035.1 Bacteroidetes bacterium GWA2_32_17 | reverse complement strand
AAATAGATGAACTTAAAGAAGAAATAGATGAACTTAAAAAACAAATAGGAGGAAAATAAAAATGAAAACCTATTTAATTATATTGCTGTTTTTCATTTTTAAGCTTGCCTTTTCGCAAAATGAAGAAAAATATAAAACAGGAACTCCTATAAATTCAGGGTTTGTTTTTATTGATGGGAAATATATTGAACCGCCTTATATTGTAACACAAAAAAAGCATATACTTTACATAAACAATATACGCATTACATATTTAAAACCAAATCAAAAAACTGATAAATTACCAAAAGTAAAACAAGACCCGGGTATGCCTCCCGATTCAATAAATACTTTCGATAAATTTTGGCATTATAAAGAAGTTGGTTCAAGTACTTCATTTTTTGGTTTAAAAGTAATATATTACTATTCTCATTTTTCAAAAGAAGATGCTGAAAATAAAATAAAAGAATTTATTAAATCGCTACCTTTTATAAAAAAAACATTTGAAGATCCAAAGTTTGGTTTTACTATTATTACTGAAACAGAAAAAACATTTCATCCTAGTTGGCCATATTACAAAAATTATTTTAATAAAGAATACCAAAAAGTATTAAATAAAAATCAAAACAATAAAAAAATTGAACTTGATGAAATAAATATGACATATAGTATTTTACAAAAGGGAGGCGTTTATACTATTTTTACAAAAGGAGAATCGGCTATATCGTGGAATTTTAAGAATGTTAAACAAAATTTATTAGAATTTATCGAAATTTATACTAATTCAAAATTAACTATTGAAGATAAAGCTGTTAAATGTAAAACATTAGATATTTTTAATGGTATTTCGTTAAAAAGTTTTAAAGAATTATTAAATAACCCCATTGATAATAGTTTTATACTCCGCGTTAATGAGTTAAGTAGAAAAAATGACACGAATTATAAAATTCAAGATAAAAATAATAATATACAGAATAAATTTCAGCAGAATAATTCTAATAAATCTTCAACTACTTCAACTGATATTAACTTTTCACCTGATAAAAATACTATTACTTATATATGTCCTTATACATTTGACGATGCATTTACACTTTATTCACAAGAACAGCAATATATAAACAATGACTTATCTGGATATCAATATTCAATGCAATCATATATAGATAATTCTAACGATGAAGATGCGGATATAACGTTGAATACATGGAAAAATATTTCAGGAGGATTAGTATTTATTAGTGCTCATGGTTTACCAAACCTTGGAGTTGTACTTACTTACTATACAAATCAAAGTGATGCAGAGTTTTATATTGACAATGACAATTTTTTATTTTTTGAACCTACAAATTTTTCAGGAAGTGAAGTTTATGCAGTAATTGCACCTGACATTTGGTGGGCAATGCATACAAAAGGCACATTAGATTTTGAAAAATCAATAGTATTTTTAAGTGTATGTTATGGCTTTGGTGTTTCAGAAAGTATTGGAGGTGGAGCTGTTTTTAGTTACGATGTAATAACTGATTTTCAAATGTCTCAGATAGATTTTGACAAAATTTTCAATAAAATGAACGGTAATCAAGGTACAGCAAGAAGTGCAGGTGAAGCAAAAGCAGAATATTGGAATACTTATCTTAATTTATTTCCAAGTAATGCAACTATAACCCTTTGCCCCGCCACTAAATCTTATTTTCCAGATCCTGAAATTAATCCAACTGTTATGAATGAAGGCGATGGTTATTTTGAAGTAGATACATGGTGCGATCCTTCAAACACTCCTGTTTATGATGCAATTTCTTTTGTAACTTCAGGTGTTACTATCTCTGATGTTGCCTGGGATAATAGTTCAATGACTAATAAAATTAACTTTCACTGGAATGGACAAGGTACTGTTACTGTAAATGTTAATAGTTCCGCATTTCATAGCTGGGGCAATGGTGGCGATGCAAATGGTTATAACATTTTAGATTATAATAAAGTTACTCCAAACGGCGATAATGGAAGTTATACTTTTAATACAAGTTCAACGATCTCAAGTCCAATTGCAAATTTTTCTTATGATTCACAAAGTGCACAATCACCTGACTATACGGTTTATTTTAGTGATTTATCACAATATACACCTACAAGTTGGTCATGGAATTTTGGAGATGGTTATACATCAAGTCAACAAAATCCTTCTCATAGTTATTTTAATTATGGTTCATATACTGTTTCGCTTACAGTTTCAAATCAATGGGGTACAAATAGTATTTCCAAATCAATTACAATTAATTCAAATAATACAACTGAGCCTTTAAGTATTTCATGTAATGTAAACTCAACTGTAGCTTATGTTTATCAACCATTTGTAAGTGAGTGCCAAATTTGGTCAGGTACACCTCCTTTTTTATACGAATTCAGGTACATTGTAAATAATGAGCTTGTTAGTAGCCAGACTTTTAATGATGAATATAGTTTTACTAAAAGTGCTACTATTACATTAGGAAGTACTCCTGAAACTGCTAAGTTATATTGGAGTGTTACTGATGCAAACAATAACCATGAATCGTGCTATGATTTAATAGATGTTGTTGTAAACAACGACGCAGATGCACCAATAATTGCAGATTTTACTTGGGCTGAAAATTGTGACTACGTTGTTGATATTAATAATCCTGTTACTTTTGTTGATATGTCATATAGTACTGAACCAGTTAATTGTCCAATAGCATATTGGGAATGGGCTTTTGATTGGGATACAAATTCTGACGATTGCCCTTGGATTCATGTGGAAACTAATCCGTGTCATTGGGATTTGAATTATTCAAATTATCAAAGTACAGTTAGTCACCCTTATCCCACAATTGGTGTTAAAACAATTAGATTAATGACTTCATCTTGGTATGATCCAAATGCTACTGGTGGTCATAATTTACCTGATGGTAATTGTGGAAAAAGGGGTTATAAATGGGGTGGCATTTATGTAATTGATTGTGATTATACAAGCACTTATATACATCTTACTCATTTTGAAGGATTTATTGGAGCTATACGAAATAACGATTGGGACCCAGATTATATTTATGGTGGAACTTTCAATATTAACGGCAATGCTAATAACTATCTAAACTCAAGCAATATAGTGATTAGTGCATGTAAAGAGATTGTTGTATCAGGTGATGTTGAATTTATTGCTTTAGGTGACCATGAGTTAGTTTTAGAAATAAATGATAATGAATGTTTGCAAAATAGCACAAAAAATATAATTGACCTTTTTTCAGGCAATGAAGATAATTCCATTAACGATTTAACTGAATTAAAAAATGACACAATTGATAATGAAAATAACTTTATAAATTCTTTTCCAAACCCATTTGTTTCAGAAATTGAAATTACAACTAATTCAAATACAATTAATTCAATAAAACTTATAGATATTAATGGCAAAATTATAATTCTAGAAAAATTTGACTCACCAATAAATTATTGGAAACTGAACACAAAAGATTTAATACCAGGTGTTTATCTACTTGAAGTTAATGGACTAATTGATAAATACACGAAAAAAATCATTAAAACATCTAATACTTTATGAAAATAAACTTTACAGTACTTTTGTTTTTATTTACTTTATCTGTTTATTCTCAAAATGGAAATGAGTTTTCATCTAGACTTATAATTGGAGTAAATGGGATGGAAACATTTGAAAAGGCACCAGTAGTTACAAGTTTTGATTTTTATTGTAAACGCTATGGATATCATTTTCAAAATGATTATTTATTTAATATAAAAAGATTTAGAATAGGAATTGGGATATGCAATTCTGTGATTTTACAAAATGAAAATTATCATAATCTAAAAAAAAAGAATATCTTCTCATTTTATTTAATTACAGGATATAAGATTATCAACAAAACAAATTATAAACTATGTCCAGAATTCCATGTTGGTTCGTTCAGGTTAACTTCTTCAGAAAACACAATAGATAATTTTATACTAAAGATTAGTTTTGCAAATGAACGGTTTATTAATAATAAATTTAGTGTAATATTAACTCCAACTTTTAGCTATTTGCATTTTTATGATAATATTGAAGAATATTCGAATAGAATAACTAGAATTCATTCACATTCAATATACAATGTGGGTGTTAGTTTCGGAATAAAATATAGTTTTAATAAAGTCACAAGTGTTCAATAATAAAAGGTTTATTCACATTAGTTAATTGTTATCAAATAAAACAAAAAACCTTTATTGTAAACTTACAAATAAATTATATTGAATGATGGTTTTGAAACAAATGGTACTCACGAATTTATTGCTGAAATATTTGATTTTGATTGTAATTATGCCAAAAATGAGTTCGTATATAATAATGACTATGAGTTAAATAAAAAAAACGAAGTAGAAAATGAGGTTTTAATTAATAATGAGATTCAAATTTCACCAAATCCATTTTCATCAGAAATTGAAATCACAGCTACTTCAAATATAATTAATTCAATAAAATTAATTGATATAATGGGTAAAACTATAATGCAAGAAGAATTTTATAGTCCAATAAATTATTGGAAAATTATTAATAAAAATTTATCAAGTGGCGTATATTTGCTTGAAATAAAAAACAATCAAACGAACCAAACTTACAAATTAATAAAAAATTAACAAACAACTATTTTATGTCAAAATATATTATTGTATTAATTGTTTTAACAGTATTTACATTAAATGTAAAAAGTCAGATATATACTGAAATAGGGAGTGGTTATGCTTTTTCTACTCAAAAAAGTAAAATTGTTTTTAATGATAACAATTCCGAGTTTAGTAAATATAGTAATGTTTTTAGTGGTGTGTTTTATAAAGGGCTTTTAGGTTTTAAATTTAAAAGAAATATATTTTTAGAGATAGAGTGCGAATATAATCCAAACCCAACTTTAAAAAACATATTAAACAATCCTAATACAATTATTGTAAGTGATAGAACTTCATTTTACAAAGGTTCATTTTTAACAATTATTCCTCGTGTTACTTATCAACTTAAAATTAAAAATTTTATTGCTTCAGCAGGTATAGGAATTTCTACAAATATTATTAATTCATACAATTATACATTTCAAAATAACTATTATGTTTCATATAATAGTTATCATGAAATTGTGGGTAGTTATAAAGAGCAAAATAAATTTTTATTTAAAATTGTTGAAATAAAATCTATGTTAAATATTAATATTAAATTTAACTATATTGTTAATAAAAACATTTCTTTTTTTATAGAAGCAAACACAAATTCAAGATTTAATTTATCTTACTTTTTTAAAACCAAATTATTTTATGAGAAAAACAGAACAGAAACTTTTGATATAAATAACAACCCAAACTTAACAATAGTTGAAAGTGAAAGAAATAATATAATTCAAAAGAATGTATGGGAAACTACTTATTATAGTCCTATGTTATATTATCTTTCTGATATATCAAAATTAATTTATACACAAATAGGGTTCCATTACACATTTAACAAAAAAGAAAAGAAATAATAATTTTCCTTCAAAATCTGTAAATTACAAAAACAACCCAACACATCCAGAGTGAAAATTTTGTTTTCTCGTACAAATACGATAACTTTGGTAACTTAAAAGAAGAAACTTATCCCTCGGGATTTACTATAGAAAATATGTATAACCAACGCGGATTTTTAACACAGGTAAACAACAAGCAAACATCGCAGCCAATATGGA
>MENF01000100.1 GCA_001769035.1 Bacteroidetes bacterium GWA2_32_17 | reverse complement strand
CGCATTAATACAAGGCAGTTCAGGAAGCGGAAAAACAAGACTACTGAGACAAATCAGCGATTGCATGCCGCCCGAAAGAGTAATAAGACTGACCAGAGTAAGCGACAAAGGATTTTATAATTACCCTGAAAAATACCTGAGAAACAAACTCGTATCATTAGAAGACGTTGACGGGCTGGGCGAAGAAGCAAACTTTGCATTCAGAGAACTACAGAGCAACGGAGAGTTAAACTCGGCCACCAGTGTAAAACTTGAAAACGGACAAATAGTAAGCGGAGAAAAAAGGGTAAAAGGTCCTATTGCTTCGCTTGCATGCACTACACAAGGCGAGATGTACGAAGACAATATGAGCAGAGTATTTTTAATCGCAGTTGACGAAAGCCAGGAGCAGACAAAAAGAATAATACAATATCAGAACAACAAAGCAGCCGGGCAGATAGACACACGAAAAGAGCAGGAAATAAAACGCTTTATACAAAACATGGTAAGAGAAATAAAACCCTGTGAAGTGCTGAACCCCTTTGCCAATCAAATACAACTACCCGAAGAAGCCCACAAAATAAGACGATTAAACGACCTGTTCCAAAGCTTTATAAAGATGATTACAGTAATAAACCAATACCAACGAAAGAAAGACGAAAAAGGAAGATTAATAACAGAAGCCGAAGACATAGAAACCGCCATAGACATCATGTTTGAAAGTATAGTTTTGAAAGTTGATGAGTTAGACGGATCACTCCGGCAGTTCTTCGAGAAACTAAAAAAGTATGTGGAAAAGAGAAGCAGAAGCCTTGAATTTACACGCTTTGAAGTAATAGAAGCCACCGGATTAGGAAAAACACAGCAACACCATTACATAAACAAACTGTTGGAACTTGAATACCTGCAACAATACGGCTTTGCAAACCGTGGCTTTAAATACAAAATAGTTTACTGGGACGATTACACCAAGCTGAGAGAACAGATAAAAAACCATTTACATAAACAAATAAAAGCTCTGGCGTTCACTCCCAACCGAACACCAAACCGAACACCAGAAACCGCACTGATAGCGGAAATAAGTTAAGAAACGGCTTGGCGTTCGGTGTTCGGCGGAATGTATAAGCGGGAGCAAAAAAAGTATATCTAAGACGTTTAAAGTATGATGACAAAAACAATACAGGACTTTAGGAATTACCTACTACAACTTGGTTACAGCAAAAGCAGCGTTTACATGTTGCCCGAATGCGTAAAAGAATTTTTGGAATATCACAGCACAACAACACCGGAAGCAGTAACACAAAAGCATATAGAAAGTTTTTACAACTGGTTGCAGGTACGGCCGCACAAACGAAATGAAGGCGGATTAAGTGAAAGTTACATTTACCATCATGTTTACGCATTAAAACTCTTCTTTAGTTATCTGGAAGAAACCGGACAAATCAAATACAATCCCATCAGCGTAATGAAGTTCAAACGCCCGAAACATAACACAAGAGAACCATTAACAAAAGCAGAAATCAACCGCCTTTTTGAAACCGCCCAAACCCTTAAAGAAACCGCGATGCTTCATTTATTTTACTCCTGCGGACTGCGCAGAAGCGAAGCCGTTGAATTAAACACAAAAGACATCCATTTTAAAAGCTGTTTGCTGTACGTAAGAGAAGGCAAAGGACATAAACGGCGGGCAATACCCATGACAGTAAAAGTAAGCGAAGAATTAGAAAACTATTATTTACAGGAAAGAAGCGACAGCCAAAGAAAAGCAAAAGACACGGAAGCATTTATATTAAACCGGATCGGCAGTCGGATGAGAGGCGACAGTTACAACCGCATAATAAAAGAAATCGTTAAAACATCAGGAATAGCAAGACTTTGCACATTACACCACTTACGGCACAGCATCGCCACCCATTTACTTGAAAACGGATTAAGCCTTGAAAATGTAAGAGACTTTTTAGGACACAGTTATTTAGAAGCCACACAGATTTATACAAAAGTCAGTAAATACCAACTCAAGAGTTTATGAAACAAGACAACCGTGAATTAATACAATATCTGAGAAACCGCTATACACCTGACACAGCGAAAGCCTACGAAAGAGAAATCACCATTTTTTTAGGAAACTTACCCGGAGCAAACAAAGCCATTTACAAAGACCTTGTTAATTATCTTGGAACACTCCGAAGCCGTTACAGCAACGGGAGAACCATAAACAGAATATTAGCAAGTATAAAAGCCTATTACGAATTTTTAAACTACACAGGGCAAAGAAAAGACAATCCGGCAAAGTCAATCAAGCTGAGAGACAAACAAAGCAGGGATATACAATTACAGGATTTATTTACAACTGAAGAATTAGAAACACTTTTAAACCGGAAAGAACGATTTAACAAATTAGAATACCGGAACAAAGTATTAATGAGTTTATTGATTTATCAGGCATTGCACCCAAAAGAAATGGAAGAATTAACATTAAACGATATCAATTTACAACAGGGAACCATTTACATAAAAGCACGGCCAAAGAGCAACAGCAGGGAACTTGCATTAAAACCAACTCAAATCATGCTTTTTTATCAATACATTTTTGAGATCCGGACAAAGCTTATAAAGAATAAAAATGAAGATCTGCAAAAATTATTACTTGGCAGTACCGGAAACCCCATGGCAGCGGAAGACATTACAAAGCACATAAAAAGAAATTACGGAAAACGATTTAAAGGAAGAAAAGTAAACGCCCAGACGATAAGACAAAGTTTAATTACAAACCTTTTAAAAGCCGGAAACGACCTGAGAATAGTACAAACCTTTGCAGGGCACAAATACCCAAGTACAACAGAAAAATACAAACAAACCAACGTAGAAGCTCTGAAAACAGCCGTAAATCAATATCATCCAATAAAATGAAATCCTTTTATTAGTTTTGTAAAAAATAATTTTTATGAATTTATCCAAGACACAAAATAGCATCCTTAAAACACTGGAAGAACAGATAAAAGAAGTCATTACAAGTTCCAGAAATAAAGCATATCAGTACATAAACAACGAGCTTTTGCTTACCTATTGGCGAATAGGAAAAATAATAGTTGATCAGGAGACCGCCAATAAAATAGACGAACAAACGGCACGCTCATTAATCCTTGATTTATCAAAGCGTTTAACCACTTTGCATGGCAAAGGTTTTTCACGTTCCAATCTGTTTAACATGAGGCGTTTTTATATATTTTACCCCGATGTCCAGACGCTGTCTGGACACTTGAACTGGTCGCATTACTGCGAGTTGCTTTCATTGGAAGATGCTGACAAACGTTCATTTTACGAGAAAGAGAGCATAAACTCAAACTGGAGTGTACGTGAATTACAACGACAAATAAACAGTTCATTGTTTGAAAGGTTGTTGCTCAGTGATGGAAAAGCCAATAAAGAAACTGTTTTGAAGTTATCACGACACGGGCAAATATTGGAAACAGCTACAGATGCAGTAAAAGACCCTTATGTTTTTGAATTTTTAGGCATACCGGAAAAGAAGCCTATTTTAGAAAAAGAACTGGAAGCAAAGCTGATACGGCACATAGAAGATTTTTTACTGGAACTTGGCAAAGGGTTTATGTTTGTAGGTTCTCAGCAACGCATCACACTTGGGAACAAGCACAACTACGTTGATATGGTGTTTTACAACAAGATACTGAAAGCTTATGTTTTGATTGACCTGAAAACAAGAAAGCTGAAACACACGGATGCCGGGCAAATGAATGCTTATTTGAACTATTACAAAACAGAAATCAACGAGCCAACAGACAACGCACCAATAGGAATAATTTTATGTGCATCAAAAGACGACATTGAAGCTGAATACGCCTTAGGAGGCTTGACAAATCAGGTTTTTGCTTCTACTTACGTTTTGTACTTACCGGAAAAAGAAATGTTGTTGAAGCAGGTAGAAGAAGTATTACGGAAAGAATCCGAAGAATAAAAACACCCACAGACCCACAGGGCAAAAAATCCCCGCCCTTTACCATCGCCGACACACAGGCAAACGCAATGGTGCAGGGCTTCGACGGTCTTTTTTGCCCTTCCGCTTGCCGTTCCCTTCTGTATTTTTTTTCTGTAAAATGAATCACGCTTTTTGTAGCCAAACCCATCTACAGCACATTATTTTTTTCATTTGAATCAAAGTTTTTTAGAGGAAAATAAAAAAAATAAAAAGCTGTCCCGACACTCAAACAAAAAGACGTGCCAGAAAAAAGACAACCCAAAGCAACATTAACATAACAAGTAGTTATGGTACAGCCTGTTTTAAGCGGTATAAATGAATTTTATCCGGCAGTCCCATAACCAAATTATGTTAAGTAGCCACACGCCAAACCCACGCCACCGCTGACAAACAGCCCTTTTATTTTTGTCTTTTGAATAGTTTATGGTTCGACAAGCTCACCACGGGTTTTTAAAGGTAAAAGCCAAAAATCAAAAAGCTGTTTGCCGCCATTAAAGCGGTAGCAAGAGCAATAAAAAACCAAGCTGACACACGAATCAAACCAATTTGTTTTTTTATTGCACTTGCTGAGTTGTCTAATCCACCGACAAACCCCGACCACCACCCCAAAAAATGAAATTAACAATATGAATTATTTTTTAAAAATTTAAACAAAATATCTGCAAGCCTTCCGCCCTCAAATGACAGCACAGCTTTAAAGAGGTTAGTAGTTCGGTTGGATAATCAAAAAAAATGGATGATACACTCAAGCCACTTGTCAGCACACAAGCTATTTGCATGTAAATATCATTCATTTTTTTTGATTTTTAATTTATTTTTAATTTATTAATAATCAATTAAAGACATTAAAATAAGCTATTTTTAAGCCAAAAGACGAAAAAACATTTTTTAACATTTAGACAAATTATACCTTATAAGTCTTGCTACGACTGAATTACCACATAACTACTTATTAATGAATTAGGAAAAATAAAAAACTCTTGAAAAGCAGCTGTAATAATGGTTACAAGCAAGTAGCTGATACTTAATTAAAAACATCTAAAAAAACATTTTAATATATTAAATTACATTTAGTTACAAAAAGCAGTGTTTTTTTACAAAAGAAAATAAATGAAATCCTGAAACGTTAAGATATGTTAAAAACATATTTAAGCTACTGAATAGTAGTATATTGCTAAAGACCTGATAATCTATTAAAAGGGCTTTAAAAAAGCGTTTAATGTATTATAAATAAGTAAACTAAAAATATAATTTATTTTATGTAAAGTAACTTTACAACTTGGAGCATGTTATAGACAAGGTACAAGTATATTAAAATCTGAATATTTTACATATTCCCTGATGTCAACTTTAAATTATAACAATGTCAAAAATATTTTTTTCATTTGAAAAGAAAAAATATTATTAACTTGCACAACGTTAAACAAAAACATGGGCTGTTTAAAATTATCATATTATGAGCAGGGAAGCACATTAAAAAATGAGCCTGTATTTTTTATAAAGCCCTTACAAAAACAAGAAAGCACTTCAATTTTTTTTCCTAATGCGTACACCCATGGGTTCAATGGAAAAGAAAACGATAACGAAGTATTTGGCTCAACCGGAACATTCCAAAATTACGGTAAAAGAATGTTCGATACAAGAACTTGTAGATTTATTTCGGTTGACCCTATTGCAAAACAATATCCTGAATTATCTACTTACCAATATGGAAGCCTTAATCCTATTTTAAATATAGATTTAGACGGTTTGGAAGGATATAACAATAATAATGTTTGGGTTGAAAACTTGGGTACACCAAAAATCTTTATCACTAAAAACGAATTCCAAAGAGGCAAAAATGATCCACATAACATGTATGTGTACACTCCATATAAAGCACCGGGACATGAAGATGTAGCAGGTATGAGCCCGGGTGGTAAAGACGGATATCAAGGGTCTTATTATAAACAAGTAATTCCTGTAAAACCAGCATCAATTATAGAAGAAGAAAAATCTGGAAGAAAACAAGAATTATTCGGGAACTTTAACAGTTCAAAAACTGGCGAAGAACAAATAGGAAACATAGGAGAAAACTATGCTGGTAATGAGTTGGTAAAACATATAGAAAATGAAATAAGTATTTACAAAAAAGAGGGTGGCGATTTAAAAGATTTACAATATATTGGGGTAATAGCACCAAATGAAAGAGAACTTGGTCTGTTAAAGAATGTAATTGGAGATGTTCAGAAAAAATACCCAGATGTAAAAATAGTTCCCGGTATAAGAGTTGAGGGTCAGAGAGATGATGGCGGAGGATACACAATGAAAGGACCACTCAATACAAAAGCACAATCTGAAAATATTGAATCAGATAAAAAGAAGGAATAAGAAAGAAATTTAAACTATGCGTATTGTTATTTTACTTATTTTGTTTACTTACTTCTTTCAGCTTGATAATAAAGAGCCGTTAGAAATTGTTTGGTCAGAAAACTATAAGCTAAAATGGGAAGATTTTCAAGGTAAACAAGAAGGTTATAGTGATGAACAAGCAAAAATTAGATATAGGTTTTATTACAAAATTTTAAATTATACCGATAGTAATATTGTTTATTCAGCAAAAAATATTTTTGTTAAAAATAAATCTTGGACGAAAAATAAAGAAGGTAATGAATTATTGTTGAATCATGAGCAAAGACATTTTGACTTATCAGAGGTTTATGCAAGATATTTTCGAAAGGAATTAAGTGAACTGAATGCGAGTAACAATGTTTATGGTTGGGAACTTATGGATAAAACTTTAAAAAATTGGTTTAATAAATTAAATGTTGTGCAAGATAAATATGATTTAGAAACAGGTCACTCAATTGAAAAAGAAATGCAAGAAAACTGGAATAAGAAAATAGACAGTTTATTGTTATCGCTTGACAAGTATAAAGATACCATAGTTATACACGTTAACAAATCACGTACTGGCACTACCGGAGGTAAAACAAAATAAAGGTTTAATTTTATAACAAATAACATTAAAAAGCCAAGTCCCCCGCTTGGCTTTTATTACTTTACCACTTTCCCCGCCAGTCCTTCAGTAATATGTAAAACCGCTTTTAAATCGCCCGTATTAACCCACATTGCAGAAAAAACTATCAAAAACAAGAAATATTTGTTAATAACTCATCAATTTATTAACATTTACAAAAAGATAAAATTGTATTCGGCTAATATTCAACATGTTGCGTTTTATGAAAAAAGCATATTTGAAATGTGTTCCCCCCTGTCTCTTTAAAGATTGGTTTTTATCTTCTATTTTTGCTATATGAAAATAATATCTGATAATTATAAAATATTTTTACTGAATAACACTCGAAAGTATGTAAGAAATATAAAAGTAATAAAAAATCCGTAGTCCCCCCTGCAGAAATCCCGAAAATTAAATCGGTTCACTATTAAATAGTTACGAATAATAAGTTGCAATGTGGGTTAAGTTTTTTAGCGAGAGCCGTTAGTTTATCAATTTCAGGGCTTGCGGTTTGATTTAAACCCGTTAAAACATCCAACGAAACATCCAAAGCTTTGGCAAGCGTTGTTGCTGCTTCAATGTTTGGCTTAGTCTTACCGCCTTCCCACCGTGAAATCATCCTTTTATCAAAACCTGTAAGCTCACTTAACGCTTGTTGCGTAATATTTTTTTCTTTTCTAACCTGAGCGAGATTGCTGCCGAAATTCATAATTTATATTTTTTTAAATTTTTTTAACCCCTAAACCATCAATAAAATCAGACAATTTGCAAATTTAAAAAAATCAACAAAAAAATGATATTTTTAAACATTTATAAAAACAAAAAAAAGTTTTTTTACTAATCTATAACATATAAACAAGTCTTTAATCATTCTAATTCAATAGTATATAAAAGGATTATTTATTACAATAAATATTACTCTGAAAAATAAAGACCTGCAATTTTTTAAAGATTATTTTACAAAATTAAATCCTAATTTTACCAATAATTGCATAATAATTACAATAATTTACATTGTTATACTTTTTCATAATAACTCTTGGTTACCTTTACCCAAAATATACTCTGTATAATGAAACTACCCTTTTCAGATAAACAGATAATAGAAGGAATTAAAGCAAGAGATAGTCTTGTATTAAGATTTCTATACTCTGAATATTGGGTAAAAGTAATTAATTATGTTACACATAACTCTGGAAGTGTTAATGAGGCCGAAGATGTTTTTCAGGAAACCATTCTAAAAGCGTACACAGAAATTAAGAAGCAGGATTTTGTTTTATCGGGTTCATTCAATGGTTATTTCATGAGCATTTGCAAAAATAATTGGATTTATGCGGTAAAAATGAAGAATAAACGGATTTTTATAGATTTTTTTACAGAAGAATATGAAGAAACGAACCTCTTGCATGAATATAATATAGACCAGTTACACAAACTTATGTGGAGTAAATACGACCAGCTTAAAGTTGATTGTCAGGAAGTTTTAGATATGTATTATTTACAGGAAAAAGGGATGAATGAAATTGCTTACCGGATGGAGTTTAGAAACAATCAGATTGCAATGAATAAAAAATCCAGGTGTCTGAAATATTTAAGAGAATTATTAATGAATCATCCATCTTATAATAGCATTACAAATGAATAAAGAAGACCATACCATATTAATTGAAAGATACCTTGACGGAGAATTGCAAGGCGATGATTTAATTAATTTTGAATTGCAGCTTAAAACCGATAAAAAATTGGCGCAGGACTGTTTTCTGCAAAAAGAAATCAGGGCTGCTTTTTCCAATCGGGATGTTTATGAATTACGAAATCAGATAAGTGAAATTACCAAAGAGTTTAAGCAAGAAAAACAAATTGCAAAAAGAAGAAAACTGGTATTTCTTTATGCAGCTTGTGCGATTTTAATTGTAGCAGTGATTTCTACCATTTGCATTTTCAATAAATCATATACCAATGATGAACTTTATGCAGTCTATTTCAAGCCATATGATGCCGGAACAATAACAAGAGGAGCTGAAGAAACCCCTAAAGATATATACACTCAGGCACTAAGAGCTTATGACTATAAAAAATACTATGAAGCATTAGAATTGTTAAAAAAAATTCCTGACACATCGTATTTTCTTGTTCCCAAAGAATATTTTACAGGACTCTCGTACATGGAATTACATAAATTTGACGAAGCAATCAGGCATTTCGAAAATGCAAGCTCTGACAAGCGAAATGCTTTTCATGATGATGTTATTTGGTATTTAGGTTTATGTTACCTTAAAACAAACCAAACCAACCTGGCAATTCAACAATTCAAAAAACTTCTCAAGAACGATTCATTTTATAAAAAAAGCGCTTCTGAAATTATAGAAAAGATGAAATAATTTTTCATTTTTTCTTACACATTATCAACGCATTAAGTCTTTTCTTAAAAAATTTCCTATTTTTTAGTGGTTAGGTTTTTGATTTTCGTACTCTTTAGGGTATCAAATTCTAAATTATCGTATTATGAGAAATCAAAATGTTTTAAACGAATCGTTTAATCAATCAATTATTGATCTTGTTTGGCAAAAAGCAACAGTAGTTCCGGGCTATGATTCAAATGTGTACAGAAAAGACCATTGCGGAGCATGGATTAAAAAAAGTATGCATGGTAATGCAAATCCATTATCAATGGGGTGGGAAATAGACCATATAAAACCTAAAAGCATAGAAAAAAACGATGAGTTGTCAAATTTACAGCCCTTACAATGGGAAAATAATAAAGGAAAATCAGATGATTACCCAAAGTGGCTTTGTACTGTAACATCAGATGGGAATTTAAAAAATAAGTACATAATATAAAAGATAGACTATTTTCTTAATAATAATATTTTATAAGATGAATGATATTATCAAAATTAGTAGTTGGATTAAACCATATATTCCTACAATAACAAATAGTAATATTAGTAAATTTTGTGCAAATCAAGATGTTGAATGTCTTTGTGCATATTTAATAGACTTAAATAATAAAAAACAAATAAAAATATATTCAAAACAATGTAAAACAAGAAGCGAACAAGAAATTACAAATATTAGTTTGGTAGGAGATGTTAATGATGAATTTAAAAATAAGATAAATTATTGTAAACAATGCAAATATTCGAGAAATCCAAATGTAGTATCAGTTGAAAAACATAGTTCGGGGATTTTTTCATTTTTAGTAGTGAGTTTTGAAAATAATTACTTTTTAGACCATTCTGATGCTTTATATAAAATTCAAGAATTTAACAAATCTCTTGAAAAATCACTCCAATATTATAAAATGGAATATTTAGATTCAAAAATTAATAAAATTGAAAATTTATTTAATTCGGGACCTAAAATAGGAATTAGCGAAAAAAATGCTACTTTTTTTTGTTATGTCTTTGAAATTATTTATTGCGAGGCAGATAAAAATTATACTAGTTTGTATTTTAAAAATGGGTCAAAAAAACTTATAACAAAATCCTTATCTAAAATCGAAAAAATTCTTTTGCAATACGATTGCTTTATGAAAATTCATAAATCAAAAATCGTAAATATGAATTTTATAAGTAAAATGCAAAATAATAATATTTATATGGAAAATGGTTCAATACACGAAATTGCCCTAAGAAGAAAAACTGAAATCAAGAAAAAATTGAAAATATTATGAAGAAGAATTTTATTAAAGCATTCTCATTAACCGAGTTACTTGTAGCTTTGGTTATCATGGGAATTCTTATTCTTTTGGCATTGCCCGAACTTATGCCGTTAATAACAAAAGCTAAAAGTACAGAGGCACAAATACAGCTTAATCATTTATATACACTTGAAAAAAGTTTTTTTTATCAAAATTCAAAATACTCACAAACCATAGATGACATTGGTTTTGAACAATCAAAACTTGTAACCGAAAACGGAAAAGCAAATTACCGTATTGAAATTGTGGAAGCAAGTACCAACAGTTTTAAAGCAACAGCAACTTCTGTAGTTGATTTTGACGGGGACGGTGTTTTTAATATATGGGAAATAGACCAGAATCAAAACCTTAAAGAAACGACAAAAGATTAAAAAGGTTTTTAATTAATGAATTTTAATATAATTAAAGAAGATTTAAATATTATGAAAATCAATTTGCTTACCCCAAACCTTGAAGATTGTAAATTGATTTTAAGTTCTCCCTTTAGGGTCGGGGTAATAACTGAAAATCAATTTGTTAATAATCACATTGAAAACTTAATTAACATATAATGTTCTGGACTATTCGGATAATATTGTTTGTGTTGCTGTTGATAGTAGTATATCAGGATTTAAAATGGCGTGAAATTCATTGGGTAATTATTCCGTTTTTAGCAATCTTACTTATTTTATATTCAATTCAGGAAAATACTTTAATAGATGTTTTAAACAATTCATTAATTAATTTAAGTATTGTATTTATTCAATTTCTATTTGTTACATTCTGGTTTTCTATTAAATCCAAAAAACTAATTAATATATTGAGACAACATATAGGGTTGGGCGATTGGCTCTTTTTTGTTTGCTTATGCCTTGCTTTTTCACCAATAAATTTTATTCTTTTTTTAGTTTCTGCATTTATTTTAAGTCTTTTAATTTATTTAATCACATTGCTAATTTTAAAAAGCACAGAAAAAACAGTGCCTCTAGCTGGCTTGGTTGCAACAATTTTATTAGGTGTTTTGATAATAGAATCTGTTTTTTATCCGGGCAAACTTCAAAACGATAGTTACATAACCAATTTATTAGGCTTTTACAATGTCTGAAATAGACCAAATAACAATAAGCACCGATTTGTTACAAATGGTTTCGGCAGATCAAGCATGGTATTATGGCATTATTCCGAAAACTGCAAGCAACGGGAATATTGAATTTTACATTGATGTTTTAAAATATAATGAAACTATTAAAGATGATTTGGAAGTACTTTTTGGAAAAATAGTAACATTAGAAAAAACTCCATCACCAATTGTTCAGAAATCATTAAGTCTTTATTATCGAAAAGGCAAAGGAAAAACAGGTGAGGAAACACTTTCTGTAAACGGTAGGTTAAGTGATGATTTTCTTTTTCGGCTTATTTCTGAAGCAAATTCAATCAACAGTTCCGATATACATATTGAAACTTACGAAGAAAATTGTCGCATCCGTTTAAGAATTGATGGTAAATTAGTAGAGCGTTATGTTATTAAAAAAGATGAATATCCATCGCTGGTTAACAAAATAAAAATAAAATCAAATCTCGATATTGCCGAAAAAAGACTTCCGCAGGATGGCAGAATTTTTTTTAATACCGGTAAAGATAAATTTGATATCAGGGTTTCTGTTCTGCCATCTTTGTATGGCGAAAAAATTGTTTTACGTCTTCTAAGTAAAGATTCAACAAATATTGATATTACATCGCTTGGTTTTAATACCCGTCAGTTAGAGGACTATTATGAGGGTATTAAAAAGCCTCATGGAATAATACTTATTAGCGGACCTACAGGCAGTGGAAAAACTACAACATTATATGCAACATTAAAAATTTTAAATAAAGAAAATGTAAATATACTTACCATTGAAGACCCGATAGAATATACACTTGAGGGAGTTAATCAGGTGCAACTAAAAGAAAGTATTGGGCTGACTTTTGCAAGTGCCTTACGAACATTTTTACGTCAAGACCCTGACATTATTATGTTAGGTGAAATCAGGGATAATGAAACCGCACAAATGGCAATAAGGGCTGCATTAACAGGTCATCTTGTTTTGTCAACAATTCACACAAACTCTGCTTGGGGAACTATTTCAAGATTAATTGACATGGAAGTTCCTTCATTTTTATTGGCAAATACATTGAGTCTTTCTGTAGCACAACGACTTGTCAGACTTTTATGCCCGCATTGTAAAACAAAAATACCATTTGACAGCTTATTGTTGCCAAAGAATTTTGTTTTGCCACGTAAGCTGAATGTTTTATACATTTCCGCAGGTTGTGAAAAATGTTTTTATACGGGTTATCGTGGACGTAGGGCAGTTTATGAAGTTATTACTATTGATTACAATTTATCGGAAAAGATAAAAGCTGAAGATATGAATGTAGGTTCTTTGCTTAAAGAAAAAGGAATATTACGTTTATCCGACAGTGCTTTTAATCTTCTTGAGCAGGGTTTAACAACAGCCGAAGAAGTTTATCCTATACTTATGACAACGATATAAAGAAAAATAAGAATGAGAAGAACCAGAGGATTTTTATTGAAAATAATTTTGCTTGTTTTACTTTCGGGAATTATAAGCTCTGCATGGTCACAAACCGACCGTTTTACAGAAATTGAAAAAAAACTGACTGCACTTTCAGTTACAATGCCGGCCATGGATGAATCGGTTGATGTTTCCGTGAGTGGAGTATCAATACAGGAATTTTTAAGAGCGGTAGCAAATAATGCAAAAATTAATATTTCAGTTGACCCGACATTGAGTATTATTATTGTAAATAATTTTTCCAATGTTCGGGTAATAGATATGCTAATGTTTATGGCGAAAGAATTTGATTTGGAAATAAAAGTTATTGGAACAATTATTACTGTAGCAAAATATCAGGCACCTAAAGAAGAAGTTATATTTATCCCTAGAAAACTTAACATTAAATACACTACAGCAAACGACCAGCTTTCTGTAGATTTAACAAAGGACACACTTGTTAGTGTAACAAAAGAGATAACTCGTCAATCTGGTAAAAACATTATACTTGCTTCCTCGCTTAATGGAATATTAATTAATGGTTTTGTTCAGGATAAACCCTTCGATCAGGTAATGGAAATGTTAGCTTTCTCTAATGATTTAAGCTTAACTAAGAACTCAGATGGTTTTTACATATTGGATAAAAAGGAAATTCAGAAACAAGATAATAAAGCAACCGGAGATAATAAGAAAAATAAAAAATCAACAGATGCCAGTATTTCTGCTCAGGTCTTTTCAATGGATAGTATTAATTTATGTGTTGTTAATGCACCAATCATTGATATTATTAAAGATGTTTCTGATAAATTACATGTAAATTACTCGCTTGTATCTCAGATAGATGGAACTGTTGATATGACAATTACCGGAATGACCTATGATGAATTTCTGGATAATGTTTTAAATGGCACTGAATTTACATATCGCAAAACAGATAATATTTATGTTCTTGGCGAACAAAAAGTAATGGTTTTAAAAGAATCTGAAGTAGTTCAATTGCAATTCAGAACAGTTGAAAAAATTATGGATGTAATTCCTGGTGATGTAAAAAAAGATGTTGAAATCAAAGAATTTCCTGAATTAAACAGTCTTTTGTTAACAGGCATAAGTTCAAAAGTGCAACTTGTTAAAAATTTTATAAGAAGCATAGATAAAGTTGTACCTGTTGTTTTAATTGAAGTAATGATAGTTGATGTAACAAAAAAACATATAACATCAACAGGAATTTCAACCGGTATTGGAGATAATTCTCAAGTAAAAACTGAAGGAAGTATTTTTCCAGGAATAGATATGACTTTCAGTACAAATACGATTAATGACTTGATAAATTCTTTTAATGGGTTTGGTTGGTTTAATCTAGGGCATGTTACTCCCAATTTTTATTTAAGTTTAAAAGCTCTTGAAGATAATGGAGTATTGCATCTTCGGTCAACGCCAAAAATGTCAACTCTTAATGGTCACGAAGCCACATTAAGTATTGGAAAAACTGAATATTATATGGAAGAGCAAAACAATGTTGTAGGCACACAAAACCCCCAAAATATTACTACACGAACTTATAAGTCAATTAATGCAGATTTATCTATTACAATAAAACCAATCGTTTCTGGTGATAATCAGGTAACATTGGAAATTAAAGTAAAACAATCTGACTTTACTGCAAGAATTTCTCCCAATGCACCTCCGGGTTCTGTTACCCGAAATTTCGAGTCTTTAATCCGAATAAAAAACGAAGAAATGGTTTTGTTGGGTGGACTTGAAGAAAACGGAAGCAGTGAAACAGGAACAGGCGTGCCATTACTTTCAAGAATACCAATTATTAAATGGATTTTTAGCAGCCGAACCAAGGAGAAAAAAACAAGCAAACTTAATATATTCATTAAACCTACAGTCATTTATTAATGCTTCAGAAGCTAAAGAAAATAGAGTTAATAAAAGGCAATTCTGTTGCCGGTGTGTCAGTTAATATTCAGACTGATGGCAGCAATATTTTTTCTGTTGTTATACTTCAAAAGAAAAAGAACAAGGTAGAAATCACTAAAAGACATTCCGGTATCACAACTATTGAAGAATTAATGAAAATACTTCCATCTTCTTTGCCCGTTCAGTTAGTAATAGATGGTAAGGGTGTTATTATAAGAAAAGTGATGGTTGAAAAAGACAGCTCGGATGAAAACTTGTTAAATCAGGTGTTGCCAAATTCAAATTCAAGTGAGTTTTATTTTGAAAAATACAAAACAGAAGGCGATTTTGTTTTTATTTCGCTTATTAGAATTCAGCAATTAAATGAGATTTGCAATATCTTTAATGATGCCGGAAAAATTATCGTAAATGTTTCTTTAGGACCCCTAATAATTAATCATTTATTAAGTTTTGTTGAAACAAAAGAAAATATTATTGAAATACCATTGCAACAACTGCAAATAAAAAATAATTTAATTGTTGAAATTAATCGCACATCAAATTTAACTGCAGGTTCTATTATTCGTGTCGGGAATGAAAATCTTGAAGGAACTATTCTTCTTTCATTTACAGCAGGATTTTGTTATCTCCTGAATTTATTTGATGAAACTAAATTACCTGATAATATTCAAAAACAAGCCGATGAATATTGGAATAAAAGGATATTTGTTATGGGAGGCTGGACTGCACTTGTTTTTATTTTTACTTTGTTACTAATAAGTTTTCTTTTGTTTGATAATTTTCGGAAACAGTCCGATAAGTTATCCTATAAAGTGAGTTTAAATACAGATTTAATCAAACGATTGGACACATTGAAATCAGAACTTAAACTAAAAAAGGATTTTTTTAAAGATTATAATCTTTCAGAAAGCAGTCGTCAATCCTATTTTGCCGATCAGATTGCCTTAACCTTGCCCGAAACTATTACACTTACTGTTATGGATATAAATCCGTTAAAAAAGAAATTAAAAGAAAATCAGGCTCCTGAATTTAACAGGAATACTATACTAATTTCCGGAATTACACCTAATTCAAATATTTTAAACGACTGGATAAAAAAACTCCAGCAGCAAAAGTGGGTAAAACAAATTAACATTATGAATTATTCACAGGAGAATGCTGTTGTAAAAGGGGAATTTAAAATAGAAATGATATTTAATTAATGGCTGAAAGAAAAACATATAATAAAAAAGTGAAACTACTTGCGATAGGAGTAGTTGTTATGCTTTTTCTTTCGTATTACCTTTCATTCCGAAAAACAATAAATATATATATGGAATGCAGTGAATATAAAAACCAATTGAAAAATATACAAACTGCTCCCTCAGAAATATTAAATGTTGAACAGCAATTAGCTTCCATTGAAAGGTCAGTTGGAATGAATCCTGATACAAGTACTGATTTTCAGAAAATTTTACTGGAAAAGGTAAGTGAATACTGCCAAAAGAACAATGTAGTACTTACGGAGTTTCCTGAAACAATATATTTTAAAAATCAGGATTTTGAAGTAGAAACCAATCAGGTTGTAATTGAGGGTAATTTTATTAAGATTTTAACATTAGTTTATAATCTCGAACAAAAATTTCGTCTTGGAAAAATAGTTTCACTTCGGTTCGCTTCTCAAAAGGATTATAAAACCGGTTCAATAAAACTTTTTGCAACGCTCTATTTTCAAAACTTTAAAAAAGTAAGAAATGAATAAGACATGGCTCAATTTATTATGGATGATTCTTCCTGTAATATTTGTTACAAGCTGTAAAGATATTGTAGAAGAAGATCTTGATGGTAAAACTGTTACCATTATTGCACCAGCAAATAATCTTCAAACAACAACCCTTTCTCACACATTTTGGTGGGAAGAAGTTATTGGAGCAACCAGTTACAATCTGCAAATTGTTGATTCGTCTTTTTTAGCAATTAATCAAATGGTTGCAGATACAAATATAACAACTAACAAGTTTACATTTACACTATATCCGGGAACATTTCAGTGGAGAGTTAAAGCGATAAACGGAAATAGTGAAACTGTTTATACAACCTATTCATTAAAAATTGATAGCACGGCTGATTTATCTGGCCAGCAGGTAGTTCTTATTTCACCTACAAATAGTTTAGCAACAAATCAAACTACATTACAATTCAAGTGGTACGAATTATATAATGCTACTGATTACCGTTTAGAAATCCGTAGTCCCGATTGGAATGGCTCTCTTGCATTAAATCCCCATATTGTTTCAGGAGATACTATAAGCATTACCCTGATTGAAGGATTTTATACATGGGGTATTCAGGCACAAAACGGAACATCAAGTTCACTTTTTACAACACGAACATTGGTGGTTGATACAACCAGACCAAATACACCAACTTTGACATATCCGGCAACAAATGACACTATTAATGACAGTATATTAACGATTTCTCATCTCACATTCAGATGGACCAGAGGAGCGAACTCAGGTTCTACGCTAAAAGATAGTCTATTTCTCTCTACAGATTCTGTGTTTTCAACTTCCGGAAATGTTTTTAAAGTACTTGTTACTGATACAACATACACTTATACCATGCAAACAGCTAATACATATTTTTGGAGAATAAAACCATTGGATGCAGCCGGAAATATTGGCAGTATTAGTTTAGGGAAGAAATTTATTTATGAAAAATAAATCGGTTAGATATATATTGATTTTTTTAGTAGTTCTCGTATGGGGTACTATTGCATATAAACTTTTCAGTTATGTTAATTCCGATGAAGACGAAATAGTAAGTCAAAATATTCCTAAACAAAAAAACGAACAAAATACTGTTTCAGACACTTTTCAATTAGCTTCCAATTACCGTGATCCTTTTTTGGGAAAAGGTAATAATTCGAATAATCAAAATGGAAACCCGAATAATCAAAAAGTTATAAAAATTGTGAAACAAAAAGAAATTCCCAAAGTCGAAAAAACGATAATTAATTGGCCAAAATTTTCATACCAAGGTATTATAACAAATCAAAAATCAAAGAATCAAACAGGACTATTAAAAATAAATGGAAAAGATTTTATTATATACCAGGGAAATGTAATAAATGAAGTGGAAATAAATAAACTATTTAATGATTCGGTAATTGTTAAATATGCAGGAGAATTAAAAACAATATTTAAGATAAAATAATAATATGAAATCATTTTTATCCCTTTTATTACTGTTTATCAATTTCGTTGGTTTTGCACAAAACCCACCTAAAATGAAACGAACTGAAATTATCGTAAATAATCAGGATTCTACAGTAAAAGCTATAATAAGACTTAAAAATGTAAACATCAAACCTAAAAACAATTTTGTTTACTATTGGTATAATTCCGATAAAATTGAAAAAAATGCAGGAGGATATTACGGAAAACTTTTAGATGGAAAGTATTTTGTTTTCGATAAAGATAAAAACTTAATGACGCAAGGATTCTTTAAAAAAGGTTTGAAAAAAGGAGAATGGAAAACCTGGAATAAAAAAGGTGGTTTAAGTCTTATAGAAAACATGAAAAATGGGATGAAAGATGGCAAAGAAATAGCTATTGACAAAACTGGAAAAATTATCACTACAACAAATTACAAAAAAGGTCTCAAACAGGGTAAGTGTACTATTGTTTCTCCTGATTCAACAATAATAAAGAAATTTATAAAAGATAAAGAAATTATTAAAGAACCAGAAATTAAATCTGTTAAGGTTGCAGATGAGAAACCTTCTAAAGAAAAAAAAGAAAAAGTGAAGAAAGAAAAGCCTGAAAATGACAAAAACAATTCGAAAGTTAAAGAGAAAAATAAAGAGAATTCAAAAGAAAATAAAATAAAAGAAGAAAAAACAAAGAGCAATAACTCTGACAAAAAACCTTTCTGGAAAAAGAAAGATAAAGAACAGAAAAACATAAGCAACAATAACACAAATTCCGACACTAAAATTGACCATTAATTCTTTAACGAAAATATGATAAAAGCCGCCGCACTATTTTACGCAGTTTTTATATCAATTATCATCGCATTATTATCCGGTTTTTTTATTCTTTGGACATTTTATCAGAATCGTTATCTCGATGATGAATTTATAAAGGAAAGGCTTGTATGCGATGTGAATTCTTCAATGAATATTGTGCTCGAAATACCTGAAACTTTAAACCAAAATAAAATTAATTTATTTGACGATGAAGTAAGGGAAATTACTTTCCAAAAAAATATATGGGGTTTTTACCAGATAATAGTATGCAGTGGAAAGTGGAACAGATTTAATTATTCAAAAAAAGCCCTAATTGGTGATGATATTTTCAGTGGTAATAAAGTGGCTTTGTACTTATGCGATCAGGACGATTATTTAAATGTATGTGGTAAAACTTTACTAAAAGGAACATGCTGGTTACCAAAAAAAGGTATAAAAAGAGCTTATATCGAAGGCAGTAGTTTTTCAGGAACAAAATTCGTGGAAGGCGAAATAAAACAAAGCGAAAAAAACTTACCCGAATTGAATAAAAGTATGGTTGATTATAATGTTGCAATGCTTGAAGGAAAACCAGGTACCCATGATAGTTTGATATGGTTTGAATCAATTCAGAAAAAAGATACTATTTCTAATGATTTCAACAAAAAAACACTTTATGTCTATTCGGAACAAATAATTATTTTAGAAAATAAAATAATATCAGGGAATGTAATTATTAAATCAACAAAAGGAATTGAGATAAAAGAATCTGCACAAATTTGTGATGTTGTAATATATGCACCTTATGTTATTATAGAAAATAATTTTCAGGGAACATTACAGGCATTTGTTACAGATTCAGCAAAAATTGAAGAAGATTGTCGGTTGATATACCCAAGTGTAATAGCATTATTGAATAAAAAAGATTCAAAAACTTCATCTTTTATAAGCATTGGTGAAAAAACCGAATTATCAGGAGCACTTGTTTTATTTCGTGAAAAAGAACAGCAAAAAAACAGTTCTATTCTTAAAATTGAGAAAGATGTTATAATAAATGGACAAGTATATTGTAATTCGTTAGTCGATCATAAAGGATGTGTAAATGGCAGCTTATATTGCAAACGATTCATCCTTTCAACACCTTCATCAGTGTATGAAAATCACTTATTAAATGCTACCGTAAATTTTGAAGGATTATCGAAGTATTTTACAGGAATAAGCTTACTCGAATCAAGTAATAAAAAAGAAGTAATAAGATGGTTGCAATAAAGAAATTACCTTCATTTACGTTGATTGAAGTACTCGTCTCAATGATTATTATTTTAGTTATTTCAAGTCTTGCTTCACTAGCATTTGTAAACTTATCTGGAATGGGAAAAAACAGAAAAAAATTAGAAGCAATTATTTATACAGGAAATATTTTAAACGAAGCAAAAAAAGACCTGAATTACCTCGATGAAGAATTTAATTTCCCTGGAATGTTGATTAAAAAAACTACTGAAGAATATCCAAACTCAAAATCCTTGAAAATTCTAAAAATTACAGCATTTACATTAGAGAATAAACCCATTATAGAACGTGAGGAAATAATAAGAGTTCAAACAGCAGAAATAACAAATCCAAGTCCCAAATAAAAATGAAAAAATTAAAGGCATTTACCATGATAGAATTGATGGTGGCAATGATTGTCAGTTCCATTGTCATTGGTATTGCTCTTACTATTTATATGAATTTAAATCAATATTATCTTGATTTTAAAGAAAAGGGCAAAATGGATAGTGAGTTGCTAATGCTGGTTTCAACATTTCGTTCAGATATGGATAAATCGTATGAAGTACATGGCGATAATTCGGATTTAACTTTGGTTTTTGAAGCCGGAAAAACTATCAATTACAGTTTTGAAGGTAATTTTGTTATAAGAACAAAAAGTGAAGTAACTGATACTTTTTATAACAAAGTTCAGGAAATTGAAGTAAATTATTTAGATAACGAAAATAAATACGTTAACGATATATTGATAAACATTAAGCAGGGAGAATTTGTTTTTCCGTTGCATATAACTAAAGAATATTCAAGAGATTTATTATTTTATATAGACCCAATAAACAATGAGCATTGATATAAAGCAAATAAAACCAAACCGCGAAAAAGAGATAGGGCAAGCGAAAAAAAAGAACGAATTAGCCGATTTCTTTTCACGCGATATTTCTCTTTTCGGAAATAAGCTGAGCGACAAAAAAAAGGAGAATTTCTTTTCTGAACTTAGTACTTTACTTTCCTCAGGAATTGATGTAAAAACAGCTTTAGAATTAGTGATTGAAGAACAAAATAAAAAAAATGATAAAGCTCTTTTCGAATCTATATACAAACAGGTAATTAACGGAAAAAGTTTGTCTGAAGCTATTATGGATTCGGGAAAATTTACTGTTTATGAACATTTCAGCTTAAAAATTGGGGAAGAAAGTGGACGCATAAATGAAGTTCTCGAAGATTTGGCTGAATTTCTTAATAAAAAAGTAAAGCAAAAAAGGCAAATAGTAAATTCATTTACATATCCAATAATGGTTCTTTTAACTGCTGTTATTGCGGTAATTTTTATGATGAATTTTATAGTACCTATGTTTGTAGATGTATTTAAACGCTTTAATGGAAAATTACCTGCATTAACACAATTTATTATTGATGTTTCCAATATGTTTTCTAAAAATATAGGATGGTTTATAATTATTATTTTGGGAATTGTACTACTTATTTATTTGCAACGGAAAAAGGACTGGTATCGAAAATTAAAAAGTAAAATAATTTTGAGATTACCCATTTTAGGACCAATTGCAAAGAAAATTTATATATCACGTTTTTGCCAGTCAATGTCTATGCTTATGGGTTCGCATACACCCATGCTAAAATCCATCGAACTTGTGCAAAATATGATTGGATTTTATCCCTTCGAAAAAGCACTTGAAAAAATACAGCAGGATATTTTAAAAGGTTCTTTGTTATATGAAAGCATGAATAAATTCCCGATTTTTGAAAAACGTGTAATTTCATTAGTACGTGTTGGTGAAGAAGTAAACCAACTCGATAAAATATTCGATAAACTCAATAAGCATTATTCCGATGAGTTAGAACATAAAATTAGCATGCTTAGCAGCCTTCTAGAACCCATATTAATTATTTTCGTAGGTATTTTGGTAGGAATTATTCTTGTTGCAATGTACCTTCCATTGTTTAGTATTAGCACGAGTGTGTATGGATAAGTTTTAGAAACCAAAGGTTTTAAAAACCACTTTTTTTATTTTTGCTGGAATACTTTTAGTGAATAAAAGTGGATCCTTTTTGTGAATATTAACACGAGACAGGGGGGAACACATTTCAAATATGCTTTTTTCATAAAAACGCAACACATTGAATATTAGCTGAATACAATTTTATCTTTTTGTAAATGTTAATAAATGGATGAGTTATTAACCAATATTTCTTGTTTTTGATAGTTTTTTCTGCAATGTGGGCTAAGCGAGGATTTATCAGCAAAAGGATGTATTTTGGCTCTTAAAATGGCTTAAAAAAAACAACCCTGAGATAAAAAACCCTATTACGACTGGGTTAACAAATAAAAGTTGTTAGTTTGTATTATACCCCCATTTAATATAGATAGCTCCCCATGTAAAGCCGGCACCAAAAGCCGATAAAATTATATTGTCGCCTTTTTTAAGTCGCGATTCCCATTCGTATAAGCATAAAGGCAAAGTAGCCGAGGTTGTGTTTCCATATTTTTGAATGTTAATCATTACCTGGTCTTTGTTAAGTTTCATTCTGCTTGCTGTGGCATCAATAATACGCAAATTTGCCTGATGTGGAACTAACCATGCCAAATCTTCGGGTTTAATGTTATTACGTTCCATTATTTCAAGCGAAACATCAGCCATTTTAACGACAGCCCATTTAAAAACCGGTTGTCCTTCCTGATAAATAAAATGTTCTTTAGTTGCTACAGTTTCAAAAGATGCTGGTTTTAAAGAACCGCCAGCTTTTTGATGTAAATGAACTCTTCCGAAACCATCTGATAAAAGGATTTCGTCTATTAACCCAAAATTTTCGGTAGTAGGTTCGAGCAACACTGCACCAGCTCCATCGCCAAAAATAGGACAAACAGCACGGTCGGTATAATCAACAATTGACGACATTTTTTCGGTTCCTACAACAATAACTTTTTTGTATTTGCCCGATTCAATAAATTTAGCACCGGCAGATAAAGCATATAAAAAACCACTGCATCCAGCATTAACATCGAAACTAAAAGCGTTTTTTATTCCAACTTTATCGCAAATAATGTTTGCAGTAGCAGGAAACTGCATATCGGGAGTAACAGTAGCGCAAATAAGCAATTCAATTTCTTCTGGCTTTGTTTTTGTTTTTTGTAAAAGTTCATTTACAGCATTCACTCCCAAATCGCTCGATCCCTTTCCTGGTTCGCGTAATATATGTCGTTCTTTAATACCAATACGTGTCATTATCCACTCATCAGTTGTATCAACCATTCTGCTAAGTTCTTCGTTAGTTAGAATATATTCTGGAACATAAACTCCAACTCCGGTAATTACAGCATTTAATTTTTGCATTGTTTTAAAAAGTATCTTTAAGTTTTTCGATTAATTTTGAATTAATAACGTTGTAAGTATGTATTAGCATGTTCATTATGGCTTTTGGCGAAGATGCTCCATGACCAACAATAACAACTTTATTTACACCAAGAATAGGCAATCCACCGTAATTTTCAAAATTAAATCGCTCAATATAATCATCGGTTAAATGCCTATTTTTAAGTAAATTATAAAAACCTTCGAATTGTTTTAAGAGGATATTTCCAACAAACCCATCACAAATTACAACATCTGCTTTGTTTATTTTTAGCAGGTCGTTTCCTTCAACATTTCCAATAAAATTAAAATGTTCAGTATCTTTCATCAGGTCAAAAGTTGCTTTAGCGAGCAAATTGCCTTTTTCCGATTCGGAACCAATATTTAACAATCCAACTCTCGGATTATTAATTTTATAAATGTATTCAGCATATTTAGAAGCAAGCATTGCATATTGATAAAGTACATCGGGGCGACAATCGGGAGTGATTCCAACATCTGCAAGAATTAAATGACTACCATTTTCTAATGGAACTATTGATGCAAGACATGGTCGAATAATACCCAAAATAGATTTAATAGTGTACATTGTGTCAACCATTACAGCACCAGTGCTTCCGGTACTTGCAAAACCATCTATGCTGCCTTTGCTAAGTAAATTTAGCCCAACAGAAATTGTTGAGTTTGGTTTTTGAACAAAAGCTTTTGATGGATGTTCGTCCATTTCAATAACTTCGGTTGCATCAACAATTTCAAAACCTTCGGATTGAGAATGTTGTTTTAAATAAGATTCAATAGTTTTAGCGGGACCAATAAGCACTAACTTAACATCGTTCGGTAGTTTTTCCCGAGCTAAAACTGAACCTTGCAGAGTATATTCGGGGGCAAAATCACCCCCCATTATATCAACTCCAATCTTCATCAACAAAAATTATACGGCAACTTCTTTTTCTATAGCTTTTTTGCCTCTATAAAACCCGCATTCGGGGCAAACATGGTGAAATTGAACGGTTGCACCGCAATTTGAACAAGTTGCTAATGTAGGAACAGCAGCATTGTCGTGAGTTCTTCTTTTGTCTCTTCTCTGTTTAGAGTGTTTTCTTTTTGGATGTGGCATTTTTTTATTATTTAATTGTTTAACATTTTAATTAACTCATTCCAACGAGGGTCTGGCTTCTCGTTAGTATTTTCTATAAGATATTTATTGAGTTTTTTAAGCATTTCGGGATTACATTGGCTTTTCCCATTTTTAACAGGATGAACGCGCTTTAGTGGTATCGAAAAAATAATATTTTCGTAAATTATCTGTGAGATATCTATTTTGCTGTCAGTTGGCGAAAGATAAATTATATCGTCTTCTTGTATGTCTTCAACATTTTCGGTTTTTGCTATTGTAGTTGACTTATAATTAATGGGTAAAGATATATCATCGAGGCAACGGTCACATTCAACTACAACATTACCTTTTAGGTGAAAAATGAATTCGAGTAAACGATTATTTTTTATTAACTTTACAGCCACACTCATATTAACATCTTTAACATCAGAGTTGTCGAAATTTTTCAAAAACGATTTATCTAAAACATAATCAAAATCATGCTCCCCATCTTTTAATCCTTTAAAAGGAATGATATATTCATTCAACTTTTTCAATTCAAAAAAATTTTTGCAAAGGTATAAATATTATCAGATAAAAAAATTAAAATAACGGGACTTCAAAATCCGATAGCTATCGGATTGCTTTTCTTTGATGGACTTCAATCTTAAAATGCTCATTCCGCATAGGCGGAGTTTTCTCCAACAAAGAAATATGTTATATATATGTTGGATATATTCCTATAGTCATCGGAACCAACATTGGCAAATGTTGGGATGGCAAATGATGATGTTGTGCTTCGAACAGGGGATTCCCGCCTGCGCGGGAATGACGGCTCATAAGGTAAATTACAATTAAAAGGTTATCAAAAACAGTATTTTTTATTTTAAAGCAAAAACAAATGTATCTGCTTCAGTTTTTGACATCGGGATTTTAATTTTATCTTCTTTTAATCCTTCAAGATGAAACTGAATAGCCTCAATTATGTGTTTTTCAGTCATGCTTTTTGTTTTTCCGGTAGCTATGCAACCAGGTAAATCGGGAACATAGGCACTATAACCTGTTTCCGTTTTCTCGAATACAACTAAATATTTTACCATATAAATTTTAAGTTTTAAGTTGTGCTTGTTTCAATATACTATTTAAAGTTCCTTTAGCAATATCGTCAGACATTTTATGTACGGCTATTGTAACTCGTCCGTGTTTTTTATTATGTTTATATTGTCTATGGCTACCTTTTTGCCTGACAAAGTACCATCCATCATTTTCAATTATCTTAATTATTTCACTAACTTTCATTTGATAAGCTCATGTTTTATATCATAGTTATAAACTCTTTATTTGTAATTTTCTTTCTATTAAAAGTTTATCAAAAATAGTCATTTCTTTTCGAACTGTCAAAATTATTTTTTTCAATTCATTTATTTGGCGGGTTTTATATAAGCAAAATGTTTATTATTTTTTTTAGGATGATTTAAAATAACAAAAAAAATGGCAAATGATGATGTTGTGCTTCGAACAGGGGATTCCCGCCTGCGCGGGAATGACGGCCTCATTAAGACTTTATGAACAATAATTATTTAGAACTTTAATCCAATAACCAGCACGTCATCTGTGTGCTTGTGAGTTCCCTTCCAATCATTAAAAGCAAGGTTGAGCATATCGTTTTGTTGTTGCAAAGGGAATTGGCTTATATTATTGAGCAGCGATAAAAACTGTTCCGACATATATTTTTGATTATTAGATCCACCAAATTGGTCTTGAAATCCATCACTATATAAATAAACAGTTGCTTCAGTTGTAATTTCGATATTGTAATTTGTAAAATTTTGATTTTCTTTTTTACCAAAAGTTCCTCCTATCGAGGAAATATCACCGTTATAAACCTTAAGTTTTCCATTTTGTGCAATAGCAATGTTTTGATTAGCTCCCGAATATTCGAGAATACGATTTTTAAGGTTATAAGAACAAATTGCTATATCCATTCCATCGTCGTGCGAGGAATCGTGCTGATGCATTGTTTCTAAAATTTTTATGTTTAATTTTTCGAGTATTAATGCAGGTGAAGGGTCAGATATTTCTTCGATAATGCTATTTAATAATGTGTAACCAATCATGCTCATAAAGGCACCTGCAACTCCATGCCCCGTACAATCGGCAAGAGCAATAAACACGTTTCCTTTTCTGTAATTAATCCAATAAAAATCGCCACTAACAATATCGCGTGGTTTAAAAAACACAAACGAATCTTTAAAATAATTTTTAAAAATATTGGAGTGTGGAAGTATTGTTTCCTGAATTGTACTTGCATATACAAGACTATCGGTAATTTGCTGATTTTTAGCAGCTAACTCGGTGTTTGTTGCAGCAAGTTGCTCAAGGTTTGTACCAATTTCTTCTTTTTGTTGTTCTATTTCTCTGTTTTGTTCTTTTAATAATTTGTTACTATGTTGTTTAATTCTATTTAAATAAAATAACAGAAATGCCACAAGCAGAATAAGTACAAACCCTATAATTAAAAAATTACGGGTAATGTTGTTTTGTTGTTCTTTTTGCTTTAAAAACTCGATTTCTTTTTCTTTATTTTTAAGGTCGAATCGAATTTGCATACGTAAATTACGAACACTAGCTTCCTGACTAAAAAGCGTATCTTTAATATCAACATAACGTCCTAAATAATAATAGGCATCGTTGTAAAACTCTAAGCTTTCGTTAGTTTTTGCAAGATTAAAATAGCAGTCTTTCCGTTCTTTATTAAAATCGAGTGAGTCGGCAATTGTTAATGCCTTTAAATAAAAATCACGGGCTTTTACATATTCTTTTTGTTCGCGCATTAAATCACCTAATTTAGAATAACATAATGATTGGTATGCGAGTACCTCTGTTTCATTTGCAATTTGTAATGCTCTGTTATAAATAATATAAGCCTGATAAAAATTTTCTTTTTTTGTACTAATTGAGCCAATTCCCATTAAGCTATAAAACATTCCTTCTTTATTTTTCATTTCCTCTTCAATTAAGAGACTACGTTTATAGTATTTGTATGCAAGGCTAAGACTATCTAATGATTCGTAAATTACTCCAAGCTTATACAAGTTATTTAGTATCTGATTGTTATATTTTGTGTTTTCGGCAATAGATAGCGATTGTTTAAAATAACTAATTGCCTGTTGTTTTTCATTTATTGACAAATAAACTATTCCTATGTAATTTAGCGTAGCCGAAATTCTATAATTATCGTGTAAAAGTTCAGCTTTTTCTAAAGCTTTAATATAACTTTCGAGTGCATTATTAAACTCGCCCAAATCGTGTTTTATTGAACCAATAATATTTTGTGCATCAATATAACTAGTTAAGCTATTTGATGTTTCGGTTAATTTTAATGCTTTTAGTGCAAATTCATAAGCTTCTTGTGGCGAATTTCCTTTTAAATTATTGGCGGCTTTAATATAATAGTTTGCTTTAATCGAATCGGGAGCGTTTTTTGGAAAATTAACAATGCTGGAATCAGATACTCCAGTTGCACAATAAGCGAAATGTGTAAGTACTAATATTAAAAGTGATTTTATTATATTGGTAAAATTATACATTGCTTAAATAAAAATTGTAAATATCCGAAAATTTTATTCCAATTACAAGAACATCATCAATTTGTTTATTTTTGCCTTTCCAGTTAATAAAATTATTTTCGATTTCTTTTTGTTGTTGAACGGCGGGCAGTTTATATATTGATGTTAGAAATTTTTCAAATTGGTTGGTCATATATTTTTCGTTATTTGGACCACCAAACTGGTCGTAATATCCATCGGAGAATAAAAATAATTGTGAATCAGGGTTGATTTCTATTTCCGTTTCGTTATAAACAGCATTTTTTAATGCAGAAAATGCACCACCTATCGAAAAAACATTGTAATCTATATTAGTTAAACCTGTTTTATCGCAAAGAATTGCCATTTTACTAGTTGCCGAAACATTCAATTTTTTATCAGAAGTGTTAAAAACACAAAAAACTATATCCATTCCATCATCTTGTGTGCTTTGTTTTTCATTCTGATGTAAAGCTGCAACTATACCTTGATTTAATTGAGTTAAAACTTGCGAAGGCTTATAAATTTTCTTTTCGCAAACTATTTCGTTAAGCAGTGTTGTGGCAATTAAAGACATAAATGCTCCTGGAACCCCATGACCAGTACAATCAATAAGAGCAATAATCAACAAGGGGGCATGCCCCCTTGTTTGAGTTGTCCAATAAAAGTCGCCACTTACAATATCTCGTGGTTTAAAAAACATAAAAGAATCCGGAAATATTTTTTTAAACTCTTGCTGTGATGGTAAAAATGCATCTTGAATTTTTTTTGCATATTCGATGCTATTTGAAATAAATCTATTTTTCCTTTCCAATTCTACAAAACTATTTTCGAGTTCAAGACTTTGTGTTTTAATTTTTTCTTCAGCTCTTTTTAGCTTTGTGATATCAGAGTCAATTGCTACTAAATTTTTAACATCTCCATTTTCATTTAATATTGGTGTTAGGGTAGTTTGAGCCCAATATATTTTGCCCGATTTTAATTTTGCTTCAGTTTCGTAAATAATAGTTTTTTTCTCATGGATACACTTTGCGATATGTTTTTTTATATTAGGATTATAAGATGAATTGAAAAGATTTTTAGATGAGATGTCATCAAATTCGCCTTCGTATTTTTTTTTCAAACTTTGGTTAATCCATAAAAAGTTTGTGTTATTATCCATAATAATAACTTCATTATCGGTTTCGCTTGCGGCTATCGAGAGTTTTTCTAATTCGCTATTCGCTTTTTCTAATAATTGCTTTTGTGTTTGAATTTCGCTGTTTTGTTCGATTAGTTGTTTTTCAATTAATTTTAACTTTGTTATATCGGAGTCAATAGCAATAATTTTAATAACGTTTCCATTTTTATCTATAATTGGAGTAAGAGTTGTATTTGTCCATAACTGTTGAGCGTTTTTATTTGTTATGGTTGTTTCATAAGAATATGGTATTTTATTTTTTACGCAATCTGTAATTACTTGCTGAATGTAAGGATACTGGCTATATCCTACTAAATTGTCGCCATGTTTGTTAATTAGCTCCTGTAATGTATATCCGTATAACCTGATAAAGGCATCGTTAATCCACTCAAACCTACCAACCGAATCCATTATCATCACAGAATTTTCAATTTCGCGTGCTACAATTGAAAGTTTTTCTAATTGTTTGTTTATTTCGCTAAGTTGAGTATTTTTTAATTCTATTTCGGTACTTTGTTTTTTAATTTGAGCAGTACGGCTTTGCACCATTTCTTCGAGTTTAATATTTCTGGATTTTAACTGTTTGCCATATATAATTGTTATAACAATTATAATTAAAATTACAAAAATTCCATAAATTGAATATGCCCACCATGTTCGGTACCACGGAGGCAGAATTATAAATTTATAAACAGCTTGTTTGCCTTCATGTCCATAAATATTTTTTCCTATTACACGAAAAGCATATGTCCCTTCGGGTAAAAAGTTATATGTTACATATTTTTCTTTTGTCCAGTTTGACCATTTTTCGTCTAATCCTTCTAAATAATATTTATACAAATTGTTTTCGCTTCCCTGATAAAACAATGCAGCAAAATTAATAGATATAGAGTTTTTAATAAATGGAATATCGGCAAAGAAATTTGTGTCATTACTTGCAAAAACTATAGAATCTTTGCCAATTGTTATAAAATTAATGTTTGTTATAAATTTAATGTTTTCGGTTTTTTGTTTATTTAAGTTAACCGAATATAATCCTTTAAAATTCGAAAACCATAATAAATTATTTTTAATGTCGGGATATAAAAAGAAGGTTGCGATGCCTTGTCCCATTCCCGATGTAATAACATCAATCATTGGATTATTGTTTCTATAAGTTATTTTAATTAAACCTTGTTTTACAGTTAAGGCATAAACAACAGAATCGTTAACAGATGTTGAAAGATAATATATTATAGAATCATTTGTTACAGGCATTATATCTGGAAAAAACGGGTCGTTATAAAAATGGTCTTTTTTACCAACAGGCGATTTTTCTGAATAATAACGATAATATCCTTTACCTGGCGATAAAACAGATAAGTTATTAGTGTTTTTTATTATTACAGGGGTTATTTCGTTGGGAATCCCTTTTGAAGAATCGTAAACAGTAAATGTTGGTCGGTAAAAATCTTTATTATTAAAGCTAAGTTTTAAAATATCGTTATTATTACCGTTAATCCATAAAGTTCCATCCTTTTCTTCGTAAATATATCTTACTTCATGGTCAATCTCTTTAATACGCCCCGAATATACCCATTTGTAATTAATTTTGCTAAATACAGCCAGTCCGTTCGAATTGTTAGAATATAAAATATTTGGATTCTTTTTTGAATGTAATAATGTATAAGAAAACTCCATTTTTTTAATCGGTATTACTTTTTCGCCATCTATTTCGAAAAGTCCATATCGGGTTGCTGCAAGCAATTTGTTATCAACTGTATCTAGAACCATAAAACTGTTATAATCTTTAGTTAACAGCTTAAAATTATAATATGATGCACTTTGTTGTGATATGCTTTTGTTATATGTTAATAAGTAAAGCCCTGTAAGTGTTCCGAGATAAAAATTGCCCTTAAAATTCATAACACAAACAGGTATTCCCTGATATCCCGATTCTTCGCCAAAAAAATTCAAAGGGCTGTTCATTTCAATATAAATAATTCCGTTGTTTAAGGCAAGCCATAAATTATTTTCGCGGTCGTTAAATACACAATTTATATTACTTATAGGGAAGCCGGTTTGTTTATTAAAAATTCTTTTTAAATGACCTTTGTTGTCAATAATTAACATTCCGCTCATAGCCGAACCAAAAGCATAATTCCCATCTTTTAATAATGTCCCATGCGAAATGTTATTTGTCGAGAAAAAATTATCGGCTTCGGTTTTAAAAGGAGTATAAACAGAATCAAGTGGCAATTTGTAGTTTTTTAAATTATTGATATTTACAAGATAAAGACCATTTTGTTTAGTGGCAATAATTGCATGTTCTTTATCGAACGGAGCAAACATATATATAGGTTTATCGGCAAAATATTTCCCATTAGAAACCATATAAATGCTGTTGTTTCTAAACTCCATTAACCCAATATCAGTTTGTCTTAAATAAATATGATTCTGATAGTTAAAAGCAAATCGAAAGTCGGTTTCGGGACGAATTACTTTTATAAGCACATCTTTTTCGTAAATAAAAATTCCCCTAAATGCAAAAAAAACTATTTTGTTGCCAGATTTGAAAATACTTAAAACTGAAACATAATTTTTATATTCTGCAGGTAAATTTTTCGATAATGAAACCCATGTGCTTTTGGCTTTGGAATTTTTTTGTAAATATCCAAAATCGTCATCGCCTCCGGCGTAAATTTTATTATTTTCGCCCTGTGCAAAACAACGGACATTTGAACTGGTTAAACGAGTCCATAATACGCCATCGTACTCTAAAATACCATCGTTATTACCAAAGTAAAGCATCCCGTTAGTATCTTGAAAAATAGTCCAGTTTTGGGAATGTCCATTATAATCTTCGGCCGAAAAATATTTAATACGTTTTGAGCCAAGTTCCGAAAAATCTTGAGCAAAAGTTTGAGTGGTTTGTAAAACACAAAAAAGCAGTATTACTTTTATAATGTTTGTACAGATTTTCATTTGTATAGATTGTTAATTGAATTACAAAAATAGTTAACTTAAGAGATTAATTATTCTTTATAAAAATTTAATTCCTAAAATAGAAATATCATCAAAAAAAGGTTTTCGGCCTTTAAAAATATTTAAACGTTGCATAATTTTCCAAATAGCAGAATCCATATTTTCTTCAGTAGCTATATATCTTTCAATTTCTGAAGTGCCGAACTCAATATTATCATCATTTTCCATTTCAACTATACCATCGGTACATAAAAGGAGTTTCGAATTCGGCTCAATATCAATTGTACCAACTGTTACTTTTGGAATTTCCTGTAACATTCCAAATCCTGTGCAGCCTTCTTTTAAATAACTTATTTCTTTTTTTTCGGATAAAAACACAGGCGGAATATGTCCTGCATTAATATAAGTAAGTTTGCGTAATAAAGTATTGTATTTAGCTAAAAATACTGTTATGTATTTTTCTCCATTTGTATTTGTTATAACAATATTATTTAATCTTTTAGCTAATTCACTAAAATCAATTTTCGAAGTAAAAAGAGCTCTTAAGCTAGCCTGAAAATTTGACATTATAAGTGCAGCCGACATTCCTTTACCAGATACATCGGCAATACAAAAGCCGTATTCGTTGTTGTTCAGTTTTAAACAATCGTAATAATCGCCACCCACCTCATAATGTGGCTGATAATAGGCTGCAACATATAAAAATTCATTTTTGGGAAGTGAATCAGGATTAGGAATTAAATTGGTTTGCATTTTGCTAGCCAATTCCATTTCTTTACGAATGCTTTCCTGATTTAAATGTTCACTATATAATCTTTTATTTTCGATAGCTACAATTATAATGTTTGTTAAAGTTTGAAAAAAACGCAAATGTTTAATTACCGGACTGATTCCATCGCGTTCTTCTTCAATATCTCCTATAAGAACATAAGCTAATGGCATTGCTTTATGAAATACCGGAATAACAACATCAAACGAAGCAAGTTTACAATGTTCCATTGCTGTAACATTTGTTATTTCGCGAAAAGAAAACAAATCGTTTTCTACGTTTATTTGTTTATACGAGTCGTCTTTGACGCCCGAAGCTAAAATACATTGCCATGATTTGTTATAACTATAAAGTAAAACTTTTCCAATTCCTAAATCTTCGCGAATAATTTTTTCGTAACGTTTAAGCAAACCATCTGTTGATAAGTTTTCGTTTATAGCTTGAGTAATGCTTAAGAGTGAATCTAACTTAAAATTAGATAATTGCAATCGTTTAACAGATGCTTTTTCGGTCATAATTTTTCGGTTAAAATTTTAATTAAAACAGGTATTTGTTTTAAGTATGCTATTTCTTTCATTTTTTCGCGTGCTTCTGTTGCCGGAGAACCAAAATATGTTTTATCGCCTTCGAGCGATTTTGGAACTCCCGACTGCCCCAATACAACTGCCCCTTTGCCAATTGTTATATCTTTTTGAATACCAACTTGTCCCCATAATATTACATCATCTTCTATTGTAACTCCCGAAGCAACACCAACTTGCGATGCAAACATGCAATTTCGACCAATTGTTGTATCGTGTCCAATTTGAATTAAATTATCGAGTTTTGTTCCTTCGCCAATAATTGTATTGGAACTAACTCCACGGTCAATGGTACAATTTGCACCAATTTCAACAAAATCTTTTATTATTACATTTCCGCACGACTCAAGTTTTTCTAACCCATCTTCTTTTCTTTTATAATAAAAAGCATCGGCACCAATTACAGTGTTTGAGTGAATTGTAACGTTATCTCCAACTATACAGTTTTGATAAATGCTTACATTTGAGTGAATTACGCAATGATTGCCAATTACAACATTGTCGCCAATAAAAACATTTGGCTGAACAATTGTATTGTTCCCAATTTTAGCAGTAGGACTTATAGCCTGTTGACTTTGCGTAAAACTTAAAAATTGTTTTACAAAACGATTATAATCGCGGAAAGGGTCTTCGGAAAAAATTAAATTTTTACTATTTGTATTTTCAGGTTTAGTATTAATTATTATAGCATTTGCAGAGCTAAAAAGAGCCCGCTCATAATACTTTGAACTATCGGCAAAAGTTAAGTCGCCTTTCTCGATATTATGAATTTCGTTAACACCTGTAATAAGTGCATTTTCGTCGCCAATAAATGTTATTCCCAAAAAACCTGCAATTTCGCTAATTTTATATGGTCTGGGAAGTTTCATCTTTTTGTATTTTATAGTTTACTGTTCAAAAAAGTTTAAAAAGTTTATTGTTCTACGTTCACTGCCGACTGTTCACTGTTCACTGTTCAAAAAAACTCACTGTCATTCAATAGTCATACATAGTCATACAATAGTCATACATAGTCATACAATAGTCATACAATTGTCAGCATTTGTAATGCAGTTAGAAAACAATTGTGTGACCATTGTATTAACAATTGTGTGACCATTGTATTAACTATTGTGTGACCATTGTTATTATTGTTCATTGTTTGCAGGTTTTTCTTCAATCTTTCTTATCAATCTTGTCTTATAAATCTTTTCAATCTTTTTTTGTCAATCTTTTTAATCTTTTTTTCTCAATCTTATCAATCATCTTAAATTTATTTCCTGACTCTTTCAGAGTAACTAAGGTTGCGTGTATCAACTTTTATTGTTTCGCCAGCATTAATAAAAAGTGGTACTTTAATTTCGAGACCTGTTTCTAAAGTTGCTTTTTTAAGTGCCGTTGATGAGGCAGTATCGCCTTTTAATCCGTGTTCGGTATAAGTTACTTTGAGCTCAATAAAAGGTGGTAGTTCGCAGGTAAGAGGCGTTTCGGTATTTGCATCAAATGCAATATAAATTTGTATTCCTTCTTTTAGTAAACCAGGAATTTCAATCATATTTTCAGGAATACTTATTTGTTCAAAAGTTTCGTTATGCATAAAATTATAACCCATATCGTCTTTGTATAAAAACTGATATGAACGACGTTCAATATTTGCTAAATCAATTTTAACTCCAGAGTTAAAAGTGTTATCAATAACTTTCCCTGTTTTTAAATTCTTTAATTTAGTTCTAACAAAAGCACCACCTTTGCCAGGCTTAACATGTTGAAATTCAACAATTGTAAACAAATCGTTGTTGTAAATAATACAAAGTCCGTTTTTGAAATCTGCTGTATTTGCCATAAATTTTTATAAAATTCTTTATGCAAAAATAGGTTAATTTTTAGATTGAAAAAATTATTAAAAATTCTTTAATTTTTAAAGTCAAAATTTTTTAAAGAATAATTATTAATATTGTACTTTATTATTTAATGACTATAAATGTTCACAAAACTTTCAATAGTTATTCCTGCTTACAACGAAGAGAAAACTATTAACAACATTCTAGATAAAATTCTTGATGTTACTTTAATAGCTGATATTAAAAAAGAATTGATTATTGTAAACGATTGTTCAAAAGATGCAACCTTACAAGTTCTAAATGAATATTGCGAAAATCATAAAAATGAAGATATAAAAATATTTAATCACGAATTTAATAAAGGCAAAGGAGCAGCATTACACACAGGAATAGCACATGCTACGGGCGAATATTTAATTATTCAGGATGCCGATATGGAATACGATCCACGCGAATACAATGATTTACTTAAGCCAATTGTTGAGGGATTTGCAGATGTTGTTTTTGGTTCGCGTTTTATGGGTGGAAACCCGCATAGAATTTTATATTATTGGCATAGTATAGGAAACAGGTTTCTGACAAAGTTTTCAAATATGTTTACAAATCTTAACCTAACTGACATGGAAACTTGTTATAAACTCTTTAAAACTGAAACAATCCAATCGTTGCATTTAAAAGAAAAACGCTTTGGTTTTGAGCCGGAAGTAACAGCAAAAATTGCCAAAATACCTAACATTAGAATTTATGAAGTGGGAATTTCGTATTATGGACGGACTTATGTCGATGGGAAAAAAATTGGATGGAAAGATGGGGTTAGAGCAACATATTGTATAATCAAATACTTTTTAACTAATTGAGATATTGTCCAATTGAGACAAACGCTTGGTAAAAATGTTAAAATTGACAGGAAGTTTCGCTATAACCATATTTAATATCTGTTACTTATTGGCTTTAATTGCCATATTTAGCATAAGGGGACCTAATTTTTTATTAAAACGATGGAAAAAATCTAAAACAGGATTTAAAAAAGCTATTACAAAAGGGAACATGTGAATTCCTGACATTTGCACGTTTTTAAATCCAATCGTTTTTAAATATTTTCTCATTTTAAACCATCCTGTCCAATTTTCAAGACCTTCATAAGTCCTTAGTTTAAAAGTATTTGCAAACCAAATTGCAAAATACCATAGTTTATTAGGAGTAGTTAAAACCATTATCCCATTTGGTTTAAGAACACGATAAAGTTCTGAAATTGCCAGAAATGGATCAGGTACGTGTTCTATAACTTCACTCGAAACAACAATGTCAAAAGTATTATTTGGAAAAGGTATTTGCAATATTGAACCAACAATTCTCTTGCTATGACATTTCTGTTCTACCTTTGAGAGTAAGTTTTCACCTAAATCCATTGATGTTACATCAGCTCCTCTTTCAACAGACCATTTGCTAAACCATCCTGTACCACAGCCTGCATCAAGAAGCTTTTTCTCATGAATATCTTCAGTTAAAAGTTCATTAAACACTACATGTAATCTCTTGTTTGTATCATACATATTCATTTTTGAGTCAAAATCATCAGCAAACGACTCAAAAAAATACATTTTATCATCCTTATTTTTATTTTCAGTCATGAAAAAACAATTAAAAAATTAAAAATTTTTTTCCCTAATTATATAATTTGGTCTTCTTTTATTTTCAATAAAGAGCTTACCAATATATTCTCCTAATATTCCAATCATAATAAGCTGCAAACCACCAATAAAAAGAACACTAGCTAACATAGATGTCCACCCGGGTACTACGTTATAAGTAAATAAAGCTATTGAAATTGCATAAATACCATAAATAAATGCGCATAATGCTATGATAGATCCTATGATTGTTGAAATTTGTAAAGGTTTTGTACTAAAAGATGTTATCCCCGACAAAGCAAATTTAAACATTCGTTTAAAAGAATATTTTGTTTTACCAGAATATCTTACTTCAGCTTTAAATTCAATAGGAAATTGAGAAAACCCCATCCAATTAACAAGCCCTCTAAAAAAAAGAAAATTCTCCTTTAATTTTTTTATCTCATCAACGACTTTTTTATCTAATAAGCGAAAATCAGCAGCACCCGGATATATCTTTGTTTCTGAAAATTTCCCAGCAAGTTTATAAAAAAGGGTAGAAGTAACTTTTTTAAAAAATGGAATATTTTCTTCTTCCTTTCTGATAGTATAAACCACCTCAAAGCCTTCTTTCCATTTTTCAATTAACAAAGGAATCAATTCAGGGGGGTGTTGCATATCAGCATCCATACTAATGGCACAATCGCCGGAAGAATAATCAAGACCTGCTTTTAATGCATTTTGATGTCCGAAATTAGTTGAAAAAGAAATATATTTAACAAACGCATCTTTACTAGCTATTAATCGAATTTTCAAGATTGTTTTATCAGTACTTCCATCATCTACAAAAATAATTTCATGCGATGGGAAAGCAATAATTGATTGCTTTAATTTAGAATATAGAAATTCTATATTACCCTCTTCGTTATGACAAGGTATGATAATAGATATTTTTGGCTGTTGTTGAGTCATAATAATATTTTTATTTAGCAAAAGTAATAATTTTTAAATAAATGTTTTAAGGTATAAAATGTATTAATATCTTTGACAAAAAACAACAAGGGTTACATATGAAAAAGAGACTTCCGCAGTTAATATTAATTCTTCTTACTATCTCATTTTTATTTACATTTTATTATAAAGTTATCTTATCACCAAATTCCTATATGTTCAATACAGAAGGTGATGCTATACAAGCATATTATACTTATGCTTTTCATATAAATAATGATAGTTCTTATATTGAATTTAAAGGGATGAATTATCCTTATTATGATAATGTTATTTTTGCAGCAGCTCAACCATCAATAGGAATACCAGTTAAATTAGTTTCTGCATTATTCCCTTTAGTTGGCAATTATGCAATAGGAATAATGAATTTTTTAATTATTTTTTCTTATGTTTTATGTGCTTATTTCTTATATCTTATTTTGTTACATTATAAAGTTCATAAATTTTTAGCAGTTTTTGGAGCATTTTCAATAACAATTTTATCTCCTCAAATTTTCAGACTATATGGTCATTATCATCTTGCATATTCTTTTGTAATTCCTTTAGCATGGTACATAATTATTAAAATTTATCATTCACAAAATAAAATTAAATGGAGTATATTGTATTCAGTAATGGCACTTTTTTGGTTTTTTATTCATTCATATCTTGGGATGGTGTTAGTTATGTTTGCACTAGCATATTGGGTTGTTGATTATTTACTGGGGTTTAAAAAATTAAAAAAAGACTGGAAAGGTTATCTTTCGTTAATTTTTATGGTTTTTGTTCCTTTATTGATTTTTGCAATTATAGTAATAGTAATAGAAACTCATATAAACAGACCTACTACTCCTGTTGGTTTACTAATTTATAATGCAACATGGGATACTGTTTTTCTTCCATATTTTCCTCCATTAAGACCAATCCTTGATAAAATTCATTTGTTTAGCGACCAACATGGTGAGGGTATGGCATACATTGGCTTTTTAAGCGATGTTATAATTATTGCAGTAATTTTTTATTCGATTATTCTTTTAATATTAAAGAAAAAAAATCAAATTAAAAAAACATTGTTTCCAAACGAAATAATTGTAATTCTTATCGTTTCTGTCATTTTTGTTCTATTTTCAATGGCTTATCCATTTAGATGGGGGATGATGTTTATTCTTGATTGGGCACCGTTTTTAAAACAATTTAGAGCTTTAGGAAGATTTGCATGGCTATTTTATTTTATAATCACGGTTTATTGTGTATTTATTATAAATAAATTTTACAATTTTATGTTGTTTAAACAAAGAAAACATATTGGCTTTTTTATTGTTATACTTCTTCCACTCTCATATATTTATGAAGGATTACCTTATCATTATTTTTTCTCGGGGTTTATTACTAAAGAACATAATCTGTTTTTAAAAGATAATTTGCCCGATTACTATAAAAGAGCATTAAAAAACATAAAAACATCTAAATATCAAGCTATTATACCATTACCCTTCTTTCTTAATGGTTCCGAGTGGTTTAAACGAGAAGCAACACACAATTCATTACGAAACACCCTTGTTCTATCATATTACACAAAATTACCTGTTCTTGGTGCAATGCTTTCAAGAACCTCTATGACCGAAGCCAAAAAAGAGCTTCAAGTATTAGCTCCAGCATTTTATTCAAAAGAAATAGCCAGTGATATTAAATTAAGAAAACCATTTCTTATTTCTTTTTCAAATGAACCTCTTACATTTTATGAACAAGCTATTCTTTCAAAAGCGGATTTATTATTAAAGGATTCGCTAATAAGCTTATATGAAATATCTTATGAGAAATTATTTGAATATAATGTTCAAAAAGAAATTGATGAATACATGTCATTAAATCAATTTCTTTTTAATAGAAAGGGACTATATACATCTGACACAACTGGTTTAATCTATTATAATAATTTTGATAATTATTCTTCTAAAATTAAATTCAGAGGTAAAGGGTGCTTTACGTTACCCCGTTCAGGCGTAAGTTATCTATTCAAATATGAAGCAAACACCTTTGATCCAAATAAGGAATATATATTAAGTTTTTGGTATAACAATGCTAAAGAAGAAAGATCGTGTGTGTTTGTATGTATAGATGAATATGACCCTCAGGAAAATAAAGGATATTGGAATTACTATACCGACCCTCGATATTGTGAAATAGTAGTTGGTGATTGGAGTTTAGTTGAATTAAAATTTAAAGTTTATAAATTACAAAATACTGGCAATCTTTTTATTGATACAAGAGCTATTTCTAATGATACCATGTATATTGATGATTTACTTATTCGGGAAGCTAACACTAATGTTTATTGTCCGATTCTATCATTAAATAATAATCAATCTGAATTATTTAAAAACAATCATCAAATCCTTTTAAGTGATAATTTTAGTAAACAATTAATTAATCGGGAAAATAGAGTTAATTTTTATATAGACCAAATAAAAAATACTCCTGATTGGTTAAATAATGTAATTATTCAATCTAAAAAAAGAAAAATTAACTTGGAAGAAATGATTAGACTCAATGCAGAATATATGGTAGATATTGAAAACAGTAATCAAAACAAATAAAAATCTTTTAAAAATAAAACATGTTAGTAATGTGTTGAAAATAAGTTTCTACAAGGCACATAAAAATTTTAAACCGCAGTTCAGCTTCATGCGGAACGAGGATTTAAAATCTTTTATAGCAACGCAGTAGGATATTATTTAATGCACGTTACTTATGCATATTGTCCAACAAATAATACTGACTCCTTGTGTGTATATAATATTGATGCTATGTTATTATCTCAAACAATTAATTTACCAACTGCAAATTAATATCCGGCAACTTGTCCTATCCCTATTTGCAATTTTATGGCTACTTTAGATACAACTAGATACATGAGTAGACATATCAGATTATATAAAGATTTTTTTTTAATTTAAAAATTGATTGTAATATTGCACGCGTTTAATTACGTAAAATAAATTAAATAATTTAACTTAATTAATTATGAGTAATATAAAATTGTCTGTCATTAGTATTATGCTCTTTGTTTTTATTGGTTGTGGGGAATCTACACCTGAAGCTGAAAGCACTGTAAATAATTCTACTTTAAAAGAGGAAGTTGTTAAAGATTATAATTATTATTTAGAAAGAATAAAGAATGATGAAAAATGGATGATTGAAGTAAAAAAACAAGCAGAAGAAATGGGTGTGTCTGTTGATTCTGCTTTATCCAAAAATGCAAAATATATGGCAAAACAAAATGGTTTTGTTGATGAAACCGAAAATGAAGTACAAGCACAAATTAATATTATCAAAAATAATAAAGAATGGTATGAAAATGTTAAAGCTCAAGCTAAAGAAAGACAAATAAGTGTAGATTCCATGCTGATAAGATCTGCAAATTATGTAATTAGTCAAAGAGAAAATTAAGAATCTCAATTTTTAAGCGTTCTTATTTTTTCTTAATTAAGTTTGTTAAATTCGAAACTCTATAATAGCGAAATTATAAAACAGTTTAAATTAGTAGTTTATGTTATATTTTTTGAGTTTAACAAAATTTTATTTAAAAAAATGAGAAATTTTTTACTACTAATTCTGCTTTCATTTGTATTATTTGCTTGTGGAAAAGAAAAAAATATTTTTGAAATAAAAGAATATCATATAGTTTGTAAACAAAACGATTTAGACAATATTTTTTCTAAATATAAAGAAGATTTATACATTCCAATTACCATATCCTGTGGTAATGATACAATCAAAAAAGCAAAGTTGCGAGTAAGAGGCGACACATCTCGCGAAGAACCAAAAAAGTCTATTAAGGTAAAATTATCAGACCCTTTTCCTGGTGATAACACTAAAGTTTTTAATTTTAATGCAGAATATACCGATAAAAGTTATATCCGACAATTTTTATCATCGTTGATTATGAGAGATGCGGGTATTAAATGTTTTACATCAAGTTACGCAAAGTTATATGTGAACAATAAATTTTATGGATTGTATTTAATGGTTGAAAACATTGACAATAAATTTTTAAAAGAACATAATTTAAGCGAAAAAGGAAACTTATATAAAGCAAAGAAAGATGGTGCTTGTTTAAGTTTATTTGATAATGTTGATGTAGTTTGGGAAAAGAAAACCAATAAAGATTTAGATAAAAACGATTTAATATATTTAATTAACCAAATAAATTCAGTTAGTGATAAAGATTTTACTGCATTTGTTAGAAACACTTTTGTTTACGATAAATTAATTAAGCTTGTAGCTTTAAACATGTTGCTTGCTAATGGAAGCACTTACTATCACAATTATTATTTATATCATGATACTTATGGAACTGGAAAATGGGAAATATTTCCTTGGGATATGGATAAAACATTATCGTATTATAACTGGAAACCATACATCTATCATCAAACTTCTAGTGATTGGGAATCAAATAATGTTCTTATAGAAAGGATGTTGCTAGATAAAGAAATTTTTGCAGATATAAAAAGCATGATTAAAGAATTAAGTGAAAAATATGTAAATTATAGTTATATGGAATCAACAATAACTAATTTAGAAACCACGCTTGCTGAGTCGGTAGAAAAAGACAAAACAGATAAAATTAAAGACCTAAAAACATGGAAAAACACAATTAATAACGAAAGAGATTTTTTTAAAAATAATTCAAAATTATTATTAGACCAGATTAATAAAATGCCACTAAGTTTTAAATTAAATAAAACTTATGATATTATTGTAGAGAATCCTTTTTTTTCATGGAGTCAATCAATTAGCCCTAAAGGAAAAGAAATAAATTATGATTTTTATTTAAGTAAAGATTTTTTATTTAAAGACTCACTAAAAACAATTATAGTTAAAAATCTTAAAGACACTTGCTATACATATACTAATAAATTATCTGAAGGTAAATATTTTTGGAAAGTAGTAGCTAACGACAAAGAATATTACACCGAAGGGTTTAATACAAAAAACATATTTTATGTAAAAAAACCAGTAGTATTGAAAGGCGAAATAAATAAAAATATAATTATTACTGAGGAAAATTCACCTTATTTAATTGACGGCGATGTAATTGTTAAGCCGGGAATAAAAATACAAATTAACGAAGGAGCAACTATTATTTTTAAACCTGATGCTACTTTATGGGTTAAAGGACAAATAATTGCAAAAGGAACTGAGAAAAAACCAGTAATTTTTAGGCCAATAAACAATAAAAGTAGTTGGAGTTCTATATATTTTGAACATGCATCAGATAGTTGTGTCTTGCAAAGTGTTATAATTGAAGATGGTGTGGTTAATTCAAAATACACTAATCTCTATATTGAAAATAGCAAAATAATTATTACAAACAAACAATTACATATTAGTCAGGAACGAAGATTATGCCTTGTTTGGGTTCATCAAGGTAAATTTACTTGTAAAAATAATTATTTAACTAGTAAGGGAAAAGGTGAAGGAATGGATATTAACTATGCAAATTCTTTAGTTGAAAATTCCGTGTTTTATAATTTACCCGATGCTATTGAGTTTATTAATGTAACAGATGGAGTAATTAAAGGAAACAAAGTTGAAAACTCGCCCGACGATGCTATAGATTTAAATGGATGTTATAATGTTATAATAACAAACAATATTTTATTAAATTCTAAAGATAAGGCCATTTCAATAGGAACAGAACAATATGGTGCTTCAAAAAACATATATGTAGAAAAAAACCTTATTGTTGGAAATAATGTAGGCATTGCAATTAAAGACAGCTCAACTGCATTTATAACAAATAACACACTTTATAATAACAATGTTTCTATTGTAGCTTACAAAAAAAGAGAAGGGTATATAGTTGGCGGAAATGCTGTTGTAAAAAACTCAATAATTTCAAAGTCAAATAAAGAAGATATTAAAGTTGATAATTTATCTAGTATTTCAATTTCGTATTCGCTTTGTGATTCAAAACAAATTTCAGGTACAGCTAATATTTACAATAAACCTGCATTTATTTCAGAATCAGGAAACAATTTTTATCTTAAAGAAAAATCTCCATGCATTAATACCGGTATCCCTTCAATATTAAATTATGATGGAACAAATAGTGATATTGGAGCATTCTCAAGATTCGAATCGCAATTAGTAATAAATGAAATAAATTATCTTATACCAAGCAACTCAAATTCAGGCGAATGGGTTGAATTATATAATCCAAATAATATTGAATTAGATATTTCGGAATGGAAACTACATTTTAACAAAAAAGAATTAATTTTTCCTATTGGAACTAAAGTTTTACCATATAGTTATGTTATTATTTATAATAGCCCTTTAAAATTCGATGAGTTATTTAAACATAACTATTATACTTGTAAATATATTTATACCAATTTAGAATTTAATGCCTTTGAAAATGAATTAATTCTTTTTGATAAATTTGACAATAAAATAGATTTTGTTTCATTTAAAAATACTGCCCCCTGGCCTGTTGTAAATATTGAAACTGGAGGTAGCTTACAGTTAAAAACCCCATTATTCGATAACTCTAACAGCAAAAACTGGGATTATAAACAAAATAATTATACTCCAGGTGATAATAATAATTTTTTTATTAAATAATTGATGATTATATACTATAGAATCATAACTATTATTTTAATTGTAATTCCACTATTATCATGTAATTCAGCCAAAATTGATAATTGGAAAATAGTGTTTAGTAACGAAAAAAATTGGGAATATGTTTTAGTTGATTCGTTATATGAAGGCAATATTTCAGAACAAACAAATTGGAAACATTTTACATCTTCTAATTTTGAATTAATAGAAAAAGAACTAGTTGATTCACATAAAATTATGTTTTGTAAAACAAACCTCAACATTAATGATTTAACTTCATCTAAAGAAGCATTATTACAAAGCCCATATAATTTATTGTTTAGTGCATTCTTGAATAATGTTGATATTGCTCATAACTATTATGGTACAATACGCGATAACTCGTACCCTCACGATTTCAATTCTAGTCGTGTTCCAATTTTTGATTGTTACAGCCAACAAAATTTCTTTTTAAATGAAAAAACATTTAAAGAATGTATTAAAAAAGGGAATAACACTTTAATTATTAAGATTTTAAATAAAAATAAAATTGTTGAGAAATTAAGTAAAATAAAATTTTCAATTGGCTTTTCAGAAGAGAATAAAAATTTTGAAAAAAGGGAACCTGATTTTAAACCACCAGCCTACTATACTCATTCAAATATTCCGATAATAATAATAAATACAAATAATCAAATTATTGTAGATGAACCAAAAATATTAGCTGAAATGGGGATAATTAATACTGGGGATAATTGCATTGGTAATAAATATAATGACTTTTTTGGTAAAATTGCAGTAGAAATTAGAGGAAAAACATCACAATCATATTTGAAGAAATCATTTGCTTTAAAAGTTAAAAATAAGAAAAAAGAATCGTTATTGGGATTGCCAAAAAATTCGGACTGGGTTTTATATGGACCATATCTTGATAGAACGTTACTAAGAGACAGATTAATATATAATCTTGGAAGTGAAATGGGATTGTTGGCACCCAAATCTAAATACTGCGAATTAGTTATTAATAACGATTATAGAGGAATATATTTATTAATGCAAAAAGTAAAAATTTCTGAAAACATGGTAAATATTTCCAAAATGAATATTAAAGATACTATTGGAGATGATTTAACAGGTGGTTACTTATTACAATTTGACAGAGGCGACGAAGAATTTATATATTCAAAATACCCTTTAGAAAAACATCTGCAAAATAAATCTTACTTAAGATTTCACGAACCAAAAGCAAGTGAATTGTCTAAAATACAAAAAAAAAGTATAGCAAATTACATTTGCCGTTTTGAAACATCTCTATATTACAACAAAAACGATATAATTGATTTTATTGATATTAATTCTTTTGTTGACTATTTTATAATAAACGAATTTTCTAAAAATATAGATGCTTACAGATTAAGTACATTTATATACAAAGATAAAGACAGTAAAAACGGGAAACTGACTATGGGACCATTATGGGATTTTAACTTTTCGTTAGGACTTACTAGTTATTTAGACGGATATAACCCGGAGGGTTGGATATATAATAGTTCTAATTATATACCATTTTGGTGGAAAAGCTTAATGAAAGATGAAACATTCAGAAAGCATTTAAAATATAGATGGTCGGAACTTCGCAAAAATATAATTACACCCAACCACATAAACTTAATTATTGATAACGATATTGAGTTAATTGATGCAGCAATTGAACGGAACGACATAAAATGGAAGATTAGTGGAAGTGAGTTGTCCCCAAATTACTTTAATGGTAAAACTTATGCTGAAGATATCGAATATTTAAAAACCTGGATTGAAAAGCGAATTACCTGGTTAGATAAAGAAATTAATGCTTTGCAATAGTTGGCAATATGGGTAAGAATTAGGATATTGCCTCAAAAATATCCCTTAAACTCATTAATAATAAATTAGTTTATTTTTTTCTATTTTTTATAGTGAATATGGCATTTTTTCGCAACATATCGGCGGTACTTATATTTTGTTCTTTTGCTTGTTGAACAATATTATCGAACCATACTTTATTGTTTTTAATTCGAGCAATAACAACTTGTATTTCATTTTCGTTGTATTTGCCGCTTACATTCTCTTGTTTAATTTCAATTTTTTTACTATTATTTTTTTGTAATTCGTTTTCATTATCATTTCCATTCATCGAATTTTTTGCATATCGAAGCAATACATCATTAAATGGGATTTTAGTTTTATCAGATATTAATTTGAGTTTGTCAAGCTTTTGTTTGTCGTTTTTTATATTTTCAATAAGAATATTTAATTCTATGTTTTTTCTAATTTCTTCTTCTCTTGTTTTGTTTAAAAAAAGATTATCATAAAACAGATATCTTCCATCTAAATAAGCCATTTCGTCAAGACTTACTCTTCTTTCTTTTGCTTTGTTTATAAGATTTTGTTTGTTTATAAAACTGTAAAGTAATCTTTTTTTGAGCAATTCAATTCTCGAATCTTTGTATAAAAAATAATCTTTAAGAGTATTATTTATAATGTTTTTTGCTTTTTCTCTTGCTTTAATTGAGTCAATTTTTTCACTTTTATAATAAAATGTAAATAGTTCATCTTCTCTCAAAGTATTCATTTCTGGTGTTAACTCTCTATACATCAACTCAATAAATCCATGCCCTAAATTCCAATAATTTAATTCAGTATTTAAAAGTATAATATAGTTGTACTTCTTGATTAAATTAAAATAATTATTGTAGTCAATCTTATTTTCTTTATTATTAATTTTATAAGTTTTATTGTAATATAAATAATCAGTTGCTAAACAAATTTGTTGCATTATTCCAGTGTTTAAAATTACATTATAGTAACTATCGCCAATTACTAGTAATTTAATATTTTTGTTCGATGACTTTTCAATATCAAATTTTGTGTATGGCATTTTTGAATACTTTGGATTAAAGAGTAAATTCATTGAAGTTGTAACATCATTATCAACAAAAGCCATCGAATCAGTTAATATAATTTGTCGTATTGTTAACTTCGGCATGCTATAGCTTTTATTATTTGACATATATTTAATTAATGAGTCGGTAGCGAGAATGGCTCCATAATAACTCCAATGAATACCATATTTTGGAAATAATTCAAATTCAGATGTATCTTTAATTTTTTCGAACCATTTATTAAAATCTATAAAGTTTATTTTTTTCTTTGTGAATTCATTTACAAATCCCGAATAGTTGGTTGAATCATTTTTAATTTTAGAATATTTTTCGGGTATTTTATCAGCAAAAAAACTCACTTTTGATGGAGCAAATATTACTAACAAATCTATATTGTAATCTGTTTTTAATTTGTATTGAACGAATTTTAATTTATCAGCTTGAGATTCAAGATATTTGTTTCCTAAAAAATCTAATCCAAAATTTGCAAAAATGTATTTTTCATCAAGAACAACTTTGTCAATTCCTAAAATAGCATTATCTGTTGTTATAGTATTAAATAAACTAAAACTTATTTGATTATTTATTCTCACAAAAAAAGGCCTAAATCCAAGCGAATCATTAAAATATTTTTCATATTTTAGTTGATATTCTCCGGAAAACCAATTTTCAAGCATTGAATCGGGCTTTTCAGCTAAAGTAAAGACTCCTTTTAACGGTTTTTCTTTAAAAAATGTAAATTCTTTTTGAATTAATGGAATAAAAAGACATATTGTTATAATAATAAGTATAATTTGTTTTAATATTTTAGTCATCAAAATAAAATTAGTTGCAATTTTGTGTTATTTTTGTAAAAACTATTTTTTTCTGTTTTTAATAGTGAAAATTGCATTTCGTCTTAACATTTCATCAACTGAAATTTTTCTTTCTTTAGCTTGTCTTAGAATTGCTTTAAACCATTTTTCATTTGATTTAATATTCTTAATTACTTTTTCTGTTTCTTCATGAGTTATTGAATCGCCATTTTTGAATAAAGAATATAAGTCATCGAAAAAGCCAAATGTGTTTTTATCTAAATTCTGATCAGTTAATATTACCAGTATTAGTTCATTTTCATTTACAAGGTCTGAAATATTATAGCTCTCAATATTTCGCAAATCAGCATCATCAATTCTTGGCCAAAAAACAGTTTCGTAATAGTAAAAGTATTTAGAGTCTTGGGAGAAAATGTAGTAGAAATAATGTCCAAAACCAAAAAAGCTTTGAGCAAAACTATCTCCAATTATTAGTGCTTTTAATTTCATTTTTGAATGGAATTTAATTTTAGGATAATACATTTTCCAATTTGAAAGTTCAAAAAATAAATTTAACGCCTTTCCCATATCATTATCGGTAAAGTCTAAATTTATACTTTCCTCTCTTCCTGTCAAAAACTCTATTTCTGCCAAATCCTTATTAAATAAAGCTGATAATCTTTTGTATAAACTATCTGCAACCAAAGATACTCCGTAGCCACTCCAATGAGTTCCATTCTTGGGAAACAATGGATATTTAGATGCTTGTTTTATTTGCAGAAAATAATTTCTAACATCAAAATATTCTATTTTATATTGCTTTAAATATTTTATATAGGTATCGTAATTTGATGTCTTTTTGCATATTGTATCATAACTTAATGGGAAATTATCAGGATAAATTGAAGCTTTACCAGGTGCTATAATGTATAGTAATTTCTTTCCTCTTTTCAGTAATTCATTTTGAACAAATTCTATTTTTTTTACTTCTGAAATTATTTTATGTTCTCCAATATAATCATTGCCTAAATAAGATTCAATATAACAATTTTGATAAAGTACATTATCTTTTCCTAATGCTGTAAATTGTGTAGAGACATTCTTAAATAACGAAAATTCAATTTGATTATATAATCTTATAAAAAATGCTCTAAATCCAATTGAATCATTAAAATATTTTTCATATTTTAGTTGATATTCACCTGAAAACCAATTTTTATAAATTGAATCGGGCTTTGCAGTTAATGTAAAGACACCTTTTAACGGTTTTTCTTCATAAAACGGAAATTCTTTTTGAATTAACGGAACAAAAAGTAAAAAAATAAATCCAAATAAAATTATTTGCTTTAACAGTGTATTACTCATGATTTAAAACCTAAAATAAATAAACGGATTGAATCCCGATGATGTAATTGTACTTACAGAAATTAATAATAATAATAATGTTAATGTAGAAAACAATAAATGTCGTGATAATGGATATTCTTTATGATAAATCAAATCTTGTATTTTTTGTCCAAATTTAAAATAAACAAAAAACGAGAAAATAATTGCTAAAACTAAAATTGTAAAGTATTGTGTACCAAAATAAATATTGGGAACAAAATCAAAGGCAAACATTCGTTTTACAAATAAAAAGCCATCGCTTAAGTTTTCGATACGAAAGAAAACCCACCCTATAACAACAAAGAAAAATGTAATAACTGTACTCGGAAATTTTCCTATTTTTTCATACACTTTCAGTAAAAATGCTCTTTCTAAAACCAAAAATATTCCGTGATAAGCTCCCCACAACACAAAACTCCACGAAGCTCCGTGCCATAAACCAGAAGCTAAAAACACCAACCAAAGATTAATATAAAGTCTGGATTTTGAGTTTACTCTATTTCCTCCCAAAGGAATGTATAAATAACTTCTCATCCAATTTCCTAAACTAATATGCCAACGTTTCCAGAATTCTGTAATACTTTGTGATATGTAAGGGTTATTAAAGTTTTCAGGAAATTTAAATCCCATCATTTTTCCAAGACCTAATGCCATATCGGAATATCCCGAAAAATCGAAATAAATTTGAAATGTATATGAGATTATTCCAATCCAAGCTGTGTATGTATCAAGTTCGGCAATATTCATTGCAAAAATTTTATCGGCTTGTTCGCCCATAACATTAGCAATAATAACTTTCTTCGATAAACCTAACACAAATCTGTAAAACCCGGTAAGTCTGTTATCTGCATTTTCTTGTCTGTTGGTAATTTGGTCGGCTAAATCGTGATATCGAATAATTGGTCCTGCAATTAGCTTTGGAAAGAGAATAATATATAACTGATAATCCCAAAAATTATTTAATGGTTTATGAATTCTTCTGTAAACATCAACTACATAAGTGATAGTTTCAAAAGTATAGAATGAAATTCCGATAGGGAGTACCAATTTTGTCCAATGTATTTCGCCTCCTCCATAAACTGAAAGTGCCTGATTTACATTTTCAATAAAAAAATTGGAGTATTTAAAATAAAACAATAATCCTAAATTTACTGATAATGAAAGGGTAAGCATTAGTTTCCGATGAATTTCATTCTTTGTTTTATCCATTAGTTTAACCAGATGGAAATCGAGAAATGTAGTTCCCAGAATTACAAAAATAAACTTCGGTGCTCCCCAACTATAAAAAAATATGCTAAACAGTAAGATTGTAATATTTTTAAGTTTTTTTGGAACTAAAAAATATGTCAAAAGGAATATTGGCAAAAAATATAATAAAAAAAGGCTGCTGCTAAAAATCATTTGTTATAAAAAATAAGAATGGCAAAAATAACATTTATTTAATAATTGAGTGATTTGTTTACTTTCTCATTAGGCTTAATATAAAAAAGAAATATGATAAAATTTTGTTGATTTGTAAACACAAAAACCACACTATTAACTTAATATTTAGAACCTTACTTTTGTGTGTTTATTGATGCTATGTTATTGACGCAAACAATTAACCTACCAACTGTAAATAGATATTCGGCAACATGTCCGGAAACAATTTGCAATTTTATCACTATACTGAAAATGGAACAAATATTAACATTTCATGAATACAAAATGGCATAGAGGTGTAAAGTATAAAGACTTAAGGAAGAGCTGGTTATACCCTATACCGTTATACCCTATACCTTAAACTCAAATGTAATAATTTAACCCGTTCAAAGTATACTAAAGATACAACGAATTTATATGGGTGGACAAACTAAAACAATCTAAATAAAGAAAATATTTCAATATTGCATTAAAAAACAATAATTTTGTAACATAATAAAATTAAAACATGAAATTATATTTATCATTTTTATTTATAGTTGTGTTATTTGTTTCGTCATGCTCAAATGATGAAAAAGTGACTTTTAATAGTTCAATTGAAGGTTGGACACAAGGCTATAATAGTATTTATACGGGTGATGGACATTCTGGAAAACTTTGCTCTAAAATTGATTCGTTAAATCCTTATAGTTTTGGTTTTGTGTATCCCATTAAGGATATAAGTAAAAACAAACTCACAAAAGCTGATTTTAGTGTATGGGTTAAAGTTGAAAATATTAAAAATGAGATTTCTTTGGTAGCTTCAATTTGGTCAGATAAAAAAAACAGTCAGTTACAATGGGTTGGTATTAATGTTTCGGAACAAATTAAAACGATTAATAAATGGACTCTTGTAAAAGGTGAAATTATATTTTCAAAAGACTTACCTGATGATGCTGTAATAAAGTTTTATGTATGGTCGCCTAAAGGAGATGTTGCTTATATTGATGATTTAGAAATAAGTTTTTATTAAAAAGGGAATGTTCAAATAGTTAGTGTCTGTCCATAAAGTCTTGTCTGAACTATAATGTTCGAGTTTGAGGCCCTGTTGAATATTTGCATTCGCAAATTCTACAGGGTAAACATACGAAGTTTTGAAAACCAAGGAGTTTACTATAGTAAATGACTGTTTTCAAAACGAGTTTACCCCGTAGCGAAGCGTACTGAGGTATAACGAAAAAATCGGACATTATAGACAGACACTAGTTATTCTTTGTGAATAACTCGTTTAATATTCAATTTAAAATCGAGTAAAAATTATTGTTTGTTTTTGTAAACTTGCATAAAATTAAAAATTGTGAGCGAGTATTTTAATTCATTTGTTGGGGTTATAATTTTTGTTGTAGCGGTACTTTTTGCTATAAGCTTTATTGTACAACTATTCTATTATTTGTTTTTTTATTTGCAATTAGCATTTGTAAAAGAACAAAACAACATCGAAAACATACCCATTTCGGTTATTATTTGTGCCCACGATGAAGCCGAAAATCTCGAAATATTTTTACCATTAGTTTTAAAACAAAATTATCCGACTTTTGAAGTAATTGTGGTAAACGATTGTTCGGAAGATAATACCGAAGACGTTTTAAAAATTTTCCAAAAACAATATTTTAATTTAAAGGTTACAACAATAAAAAAAGACGAGAAATTTACTCATGGAAAAAAATTGGCTCAAACAATTGGAATAAAAGCAGCAAAATACGAAACGTTACTTTTTATAGATGCAGATTGTTATCCTGAAAACAAAAACTGGATAAAAAGTGTTAAAAGTAACTACATATCAAACACAGAAATTGTTTTAGGATATGGTGCTTACGAAAAAACAAAAGGTTTTTTAAATAAAATTATTCGTTTCGATACTTTTTTTATTGCTTTGCAATACTTAAGTTTTGCATTAGCAGGAGTACCATATATGGGCGTTGGACGAAATTTGTCGTATAAAAAAAATCTATTCTTTAAAAACAAAGGATTTGCAAACCATGCACGTTTATTATCGGGCGACGATGACCTTTTTGTAAACGAAACAGCAGATTCAAAAAACACAAAGGTTGCAATTAACGATAACAGTTTTACTTTGTCGGTTCCAAAAAAAAAGTTTAATTACTGGCTTTCGCAAAAAAAACGTCATCGTACAACTTTTACGCGATATAAATTAAAACATAAGGTATTATTAGCTTTAGAACCAATAAGCAGAATGTTGTTTTATGTTTGTTTAATTGCTTTACTTGCATTTAATTTTTATCCGATAATTGTTATTTCTTTTTTTGCTTTAAGACTTATTGTTCAAATGTTGGTAATATATTTTGCCACACGAAAGTTGCACGAAAAAGATTTATTGCTATATTCGCCAATATTTGATTTTATATTTATTTTTATTGGGTTCATTATATTTTTTTCGCGGAAACATAAAAATCCTTACGCATGGAGATAAGCCATAATTTTAGTGAAAAAGCGCTTCAAGACTATCAATTAGTACAAAATGCCATTAATGGCGACCAAAAATCGTATGCCGAATTATTAGGTCGTTACCGCGATGCTATTTACTTTATGCTTCTTAAAATGGTTTGCAATAAAATAGATGCCGAAGACCTCACCATTGAAGCATTTGGTAAGGCATTTAAGTATCTTGGGCAGTATTCTCCCAGTTTTGCTTTTAGTACCTGGTTATTTAAAATTGCATCGAACAATTGTATTGATTTTTTGCGTAAGAAGAAAAGCGATATTATTTCTATTGATACACCAAACGATTTAATTGACCAAGACCAAACAATACCATTACCTGCAAATGTTTTAGACCCCGAAGAAGAACTAATTAAATCGCAGAAGATTAATATTATGCGAAATATAGTGTGTAAACTAAAACCTCGGTACCGCAAACTTATTGAGTTACGTTATTTTAATGAATTTTCGTACGAAGAAATTTCACGTGAGCTTGAACTTCCTGCCGGAACTATAAAAGCTCAACTTTATAGAGCACGTGAATTACTTTATAATATTATTAAAAATTCGCAGGAAAACATTTAAGCTTCTAATAAATATGGAGCAAATTCGTCGTTTTTTCTCAAAATTTTCAAAAGAACAATTAATTGCTTTTGAAAAGCTAATGCCACTTTATTCGGATTGGAATTCTAAAATAAATATTGTTTCACGAAAAGATATCGAAAACTTATACGAAAGACATGTGCTTCATTCACTTGCTATTGCAAGAGCAATCAAATTTCCTGAAAAATCGGAGATATTAGATATTGGAACAGGAGGAGGTTTTCCGGGCATTCCACTGGCAATTGCTTTTCCCGATTGCAAATTCACATTACTTGATGCTATTGGGAAAAAAATAAAAGTAGTAAAAGCTGTTTGCGAAGCCCTTAATTTAAAAAATGTTACAGCAATTCATGGAAATGTTATTGAACTTAAACCAAAATTTAATTTTATTGTAGGCCGTGGTGTGTGTGCTTTTCCCGAATTTGTAAATTTGTCGAAAAAAAACATTAAGCACGAATCTACTTTTCCGCATAATGGAATTTTGTATTTAAAAGGTGGTGATTTAAAAGAAGAACTATCGTCTTTTAAAAATAAAGTAAAAGTTGAAGACATTTCTAAATGGTTCCCATTAGAGTTTTTTGAAACAAAAAAAATCATTTATTTGCCTTTATAATTTAATACATCAAATTATTATTGGTTTGTATTATGCCCCAAGATGTGAGGCAGTTGTCTGTGGCTCACAGACCATAGAGTAATCTTTATAACTAAAGTTTCCCACATGAAAATCACTTGAGAAATAAAGAAAAAATAGCTTTATTTATAATCTCTTGAGTTGTCATTTTTTTATAAATTTTTTGCCGAATGATACAAATAAAAAAAGCCCATCAAGTTATAACTTGTTGGGCTTTTTAAAAATTAATTTTTAATCTCTATACTGCTTTAGCAGTTTCACTAACAACAATTTCGTAACTATTAGCAATAACTTCTGTTACATAGTGTTTGTTACCTTCTTTATCGGTATATTGACGATTTGTTAACTTACCAATTAAAGAAACTCTGCTGCCTTTTTTAATTTCATTGTTTGCAGCTTCGGCAAGTTTATTCCACATAACAATATTATGCCACGTGGTATCGCGTACCCAGTTGCCATCACGGTCTTTGTAACTCGAGCTTGTAGCGAGCGACATTCTTAATACTTTATTACCGTTTGGTAATGTTTTAACTTCGGGATTTGATCCTACAAATCCGCTAAGTTCTACTTTGTTAATCATCTTTTCCATAATACAAATTTTTTAATTGTTAATAAAAATGAATTTTAATTTGAGACAAAGGTAAGGCGACGAAAAATCCTTATTCGTCTGTTAATTAAGTATATTCGTTTATAGTCGTGTGTAAGCGGTTATACACGGATATGTAACACATACACAAATGCTTATGTTTTAATGTTGTTTATTAAAAATGTTTACTGTTCAAAAATGTTAATTGCTCATTGTTGCCTCTCCTAAATTCTCTTCTGTCCCTCCATATTATACTTAAAATTGTAATAATTTGAGTTTTTTATTTTTTTTATAACCTCATCCCGCAATGGTGGGACAAGCTCTTTCCAATTGGAGAGGGAGCTAAGAAAGGTAATTCCGATAGCTCCCGATAGCCTAATGTCGTTAAGTTAAGAAAAAAGAATAATGAATAATGAACATCGAACACCAAATAATGAAGTAAATCAACCACTTCGAAATGCATCATTCTGTATTCGATATTCGATATTTTTTAAAAATTACGTTAAGGGGACTTCTAAAAATACTCAAATCGTCATGCTGAATTTATTTCAGCATCTCACAATCAAAGTTCTACCTTTGATATGAGATAGCGGGTCAAGCCCGCTATGACGAACTATATTGATTTTTAGAACCCACCTTAACTTAATGACATTGCCAGATAGCCATCGGGACGGAAAAAAATTATTCCATTTTGAAGTATAGCATTCAATAGTCCAATTAACCCACATTGCAGTTTTTTCTGCAAAATTATAAAAAAATCGGTTGATAACTCCTGTTTTTATCAGCAATTGGCTAAATAGTGTCTGTCTATAAAGTCCGCTGACTGCGTTATGCTCGTTTTGAAAACAGTCATTTACATTAGTAAACTCCTTGATTTTCAAAACTTCGCAAGCCTTGTCATCGAACTTTATATTCCAGACTCTCGACTTTATGGACAAGCACTAAATAATATTTAGATGTGTTAAAAAACTTTTGTAATTATACTGAAAACGGGATAAATTTTAGCATTTCATGAATACAAAAAGGTATAGAGGTACAAGGTATAGCCCAAAATCTCAAATTCCAAACTCCAAATCCCAAGATGGCTCGCAGCGTAAATCTTGGTTAGTTCGTCCCGATTTATCAGCATCACTACAAGTCTTGAAATTTGGGGCTTGGGTTCTTGGAACTTGTGTTCTGCAGGTTATACCCTATACTTTAAACTCAAATGTAATAATTTACCACGTGGGATATATTTTATAAGTTCATATATCGTTATCCAATATATTATCCAACGTGGTGAAACCCGTTCAAAGTATAATTGGCTATTCCAAATTGTTTAGTTCGTCTAATTTATTGCCTTTCTTACTGTTACGTAATTCTCTTGCTGTTTCGGTATAATATTGATGATTTCTAATAAACTCATATTGCAATTTGTTCCACTCATCAATTGAATGAATTTTACCACGTTCGTAAAGTTCTCTAAATAAACTTTGTGAAACAGGGATAAAATCGGCTCTTCCAAGGTAGTCGAGGTCGGCATCGCAAAGAATTTTTTCTAATTTTGTACGTGGTGATGGCGGAAACTTTGTAGCAAAAATCATTTCCGAAATAGTTTTTATTTGCTGGTCGGTGTACTGATATTGTGGTAAAATATCTTTTGTCATTTTAATACTGAGCAATTCATGGTCTTCGTATCCAATTAAAAAACCTGAATCGTGAAATAAAGCTGCAGTTTTTAAAAGAAGCAGTTCGTCTCTTGAAACATTTTCGCCCAATCCAAAAATTTCGACCTGAACCATAACATCAATGGTATGCTTAATATTGTGATAATATAAATTTTGTGGAAGTCCCTTATCGAGCTTATTCATAAGGGTTTCTTCGAGGTCGGCGAATCTTATAAATTGTAATTTCTTTAAAAACTCCTCATTTGGCATAATTCCTTCGCTATTAACCGAAAGTTCGGGTTTAATTCCTTTTACAAAGTACATATCAATTTCGCCTTTGTATTTTACTGGCAATTTTCCTCTGTATTCGCAATCGAAAAAATCTTTAACAAGTTCGTGAGTTACTTCGGAAATGTTTATTTCGCCAGCTTTTCCCGACGATTCCATTCGGCTTGCAATGTTAACTGTGTCGCCCCAAATATCATAAGAGAATTTCTTACTTCCAACAACACCGGCAATTACAGGTCCGGTATGAATGCCTATTCTAATGTCCCATTCGTTTTCCGATTCTTTGCGAAGAATTTTCATAAATTGTTGCATTTCAATTGCCGACATTATTACATCAATAGGATTTGTTCTGTTTTTTTGAGGAATTCCACCCGCACACATATACGCATCGCCAATGGTTTTAATTTTTTCGATACCAAGTTTTTCGACAACAATATCGAATTGTAAAAAGAATTTGTCTAATTCGTCTAAAAGTTTTTCGGGGTTCATGTGTTCGGCAATTTGCGTAAATCCCTGAACATCACTAAACAACACTGTAACCATTTTGTATTTTTTTCGGGTAGCATGTCCTTTTGATGCTAATTCTTCGGCTGTATCTTTTGGTAAAATGTTAGCAATTAAATCTTCGGCTCGTTCTTTTTGTTTTACAAGTTCTTCGGTACGTTCGGCTAATAAATATTCAAGTTTAAATTTTTCCTGTGCATAAGAATACGCACGCCATTTAAGTAACATTAATATAAAACTTGCTAAAATAACTAAGTATATTAATACTGCATACCATGTTCGCCAAACAGGTGGTTTAATTATAAAATGATACGTAGCTTCTTTTGACAGATTGTTATAAATATTTTTTGCACGTACATGAAAAACATATTGTCCTTCGTATAGATTTGTATATTCTTTAAGGTGAATGTGTTCCCATGTTGACCATTCTTTATCGAAATTCTCAAGATAATACTGATAAAAGACATATTCGGGGCTTTCGAAAAATGGTGCTGAAAAATTAAACGTAATATGGTTGTAGCGATATTGAAATTTAGGAATTAAAGTATCTAATATTCCGGTAATAGCGTCATTAGTTGTACTAACACCACAAAAAACAATCGAATCGTGTCCAATAATTACTTGCCGCAATATTGTTTTAAGAAAAATTGCATCGTTGTTATAATATTTTGGGTCGAAACGAATTAAGCCATCAAACCCGCCAAACCAAACAATATTATTAAAATCGGGATATATTGATTCAATAGTATAATCTTTAATTTTTCTAAAGGGAACAGATTTTAATAAATATTTTTTCCCCTGACCTTTATAATATGCAACTGCTGTTTCTTTGTCAAATATTCCTTCTACTCCAGAGCTTAGCCATAAATTACTATTATTATCTTCGGTTATTGGGTAAACCCATCTTTTGCTGCTACTATAATCGAGTCCTAAAACTGTATCAATATAAAACTGGTCATTTTTATAATTGAACCGGTAAACCCCTTTTTGAGTAGAAAAAAGAACACCTTGAGCAGAATTATATACATCAATCCAATTATGATTTTTAGGTAATCCATTTCTTTCAAAACATGTTGAAATATTTGCTAATTTATTCCACCCATTGCTCAAATTAACTTTGTAAACGCCATTGTAGTCGGTTCCTAACCAAAGAGTTCCGTTGTTGTCTTCGGCAATAGTTCTTATTGGAGCATTTATTTTTTCTAATTTTCCTAATTCATTCCATTTACCATTGTTATAACTTAATGCAAAAAGTCCATTAATTTTTCCAAGATAAATTATGTTGGAATTAGTTTTTGAACGTGCAATTGCCTCTAACTGTCCGTCTGAAATTTTTTTGGCTTCATCATTATTTATAATGTAAATACCATCATTAGCCGAAAGTAACAAACCTTCTTTTAATGGAAAAAACCTATTGCAATCTGTTTTAATATTTTTTACAGGAACAAATTTTTCGGAATTAACATTCAAATTTTTTTTGGATACGATAGCGAGCGGATTTGTTTTTAAGTAAAATGCACCACGTGAAGTAGCAATATATAATTTACCACGATACCTGCAAATTGATGAAATACCGCCAAGTACTCCATTGTTTCTGTTAAAATAAGTAAAAGCCGATGGTACTTCGGTACGGCAAATACCATTATTTAAACTTGCCCACAAATTATTTCTTTTGTCGAGGTACAAATCGTGAACATAATCATTATAAAGCCCGGTTTTTTCGTTTAAGCCAGTTATATATTTTCCTTCTTTATCAATTACAATAAATCCTCCAAGTTTAGTTCCAATAGCATAAAATCCTTCGGCAACTGGTATTGCACATGTAAATTCATTGGTTTTTAAAAATTCATCAATTTCGGAGTAAAGTGGAATTACTGTACTATCTTGATTTAGTATAAAAAATGTTTTGTCCTGTAGAGTTTTAATTAAAAGTGAATTGTTATGAGGCAAAATCCCCAGAATAGTTTTATTTGTAAAAAACTCGTTATCGTTTACTTTTATTAATGCACTTTGTAAATATTTATAAATTCCGCCAGGTTCGCGGGAAACATAAATTTGCTTATTAACTTTAAAAATGTTTATTGCAATTGCTGAACTATCAAGCATTTTAATAATGTTACCATTCCATAAATATAAATTTGAACCTGCAACAAATAATATGTTTTCGTTTTGTGAAACAATTTTAGAAACTTGTCCTATATTTTTGTTTTTATAAGGGAATTTGTTTATTAGTGAAACAAAAACATTAATATCTTGTTTATTTCTATTCAAATAACCAAAATCATTGTAACTCCCGACATAAACACGTCCCTTGCTATCTAAAGTTAATTGTGGAAATCCATTTTGTGGGATAAGTCGCCACGAATAACCGTCGTATTCGAGAACTCCGCTTAAATTACCAACATAAAGAATTCCATTTGCATCTTCGGTAATCGAATAATTTTGATTCTCGTAACCATAAATTTTAGGTGGAAAATTTTGGGCAAAAGGTATTCCCATTTCATTTTCCTGACAAAACAAAAAGATACTAATAAATTGAAAGACAACAATTAAGAAAAGTTTTGTTGTGTTAATTTTTTTTTTTGTAACTTTGCTATGTTTATAAAAAATCATTTGTAACGAAAACAATTTAAAAAAAACGATGTAAACTTAATAAAAATATCACAATAATTATGGAAAAAACAACAAAATCTATTTTAGTTCCTTGGGATTTTACAGGGGTAGCCGAGAATGCTCTTTTACATGCTGTTCGTTTAGTTAAAACTATTAATGCAACAATAATATTATTAAACATTGCAAATAGCAAAAAAGAAGAAGCTTCGGCATTAGAGAAATTAGAACAAGTCGCTTCTGACGCTTCAAAAAAATACAACGTCGAAATTAAAGGAATTGTTAAAGAGGGGAATATTTTTTCTTCTATTAAAGAAACTGCCGAAGAAATTAGTTCTACTTTTGTTGTTATGGGAACTCATGGTATTAAAGGTATGCAAAAACTTACAGGAAGTTGGGCACTTAAAGTTATTGCAAACTCAACTGTACCTTTTATTGTAGTGCAAGGTAAACCCGAGCACGAAGCATTTGCAAAAGTTGTATTACCTGTTGACTTTAGTCAGGAAAGCAAAGAAAAATTACGTTGGGCAGTGTATATTTCGGCATATTTTAAAACAAAAATGTTTTTGTTTATTCCATTTATTGCTGATAAAACTCTATTGCGTGGAACCAAAGCTAATCTGTCTTTTGCACGTAATTATTTAGACGAAAGAGATGTTCCTTATGAAATTACCGTTTCGCAACAAAAAGGAAAATTTTCGGAACAAACAATAAAATATGCTTCCGAAATAGATGCCGACATGGTTATGATTATGACAACAAAGCAACCACGCTTAACTGATTATATTTTTGCTGCTGATGAGCAACTAATTATTGCCAATAGCTCAAAAATTCCAGTAATGTGCATTAATCCACGTACCAACACAAAAAAGACCACAGGATTTTACTAAAATTGTTGATTTATACTGTGCATGGGGTAAAATTATACATTATTCTTGGTATAGAGGTATAGGGTATACTAATAACTATTGTTAAATTGCTATATTGTTATTACCTATTAAGGAATTTGTAACTACTCAGCCGGTTCAAAGAGTTCATAAACAAATATTTGCCACAGATTACGCAGACGTCACAGATTAAAATAAAATCTTTTTTAATCAATTTTCGCCAATAAACCACCTTTGGTGGTTTTAAATCTGCGTAAATTTGTGCAATCTGTGGCAAAAATTCCATATTTAGTGGCTGAGTAGTTACAGGAATTTAAATGTTTAACAATGAAGCAATAGAGCAATGAAACCATCATACTTTATGCCTATTCTGTACAAATTTATCCCGTTTTTAGTATAACATTAGCAGATATTAAAAAAACCTCGAAACTTTGTTTCGCGGTTTTTTTGTCATTCCGAGTGAGTGAGGAATCTTTATTTATAATTAGATTCTTCAATCATTTCAGAATAATAAAATGCTTCGTTCTAAATGGAAAAAACAACTTTGCAAAAACATTTTTCATTCAACTTTCAAAAAACAAATTACAACAAATATCCGACAGGTCGCACAACACCTGTTGGATTAAACACCAATCCAACAGGAACTTTGTAACCTGTCGGGTAGTGTCTTAACTAATAAATTATTGTAAATTAAAAATTTTTACAATGCAAAAAAAACATTATAAAAATATTGCTTTTTTTTGTTTTATTATTATCTTTGTTGTAATAAATTACATTTACTATGAAAAAAACAATCACGTTATTATTTGTAATAATTTGTATTGTTGTAAATACTAAAGCTCAAGTATGGAAATTATATACTACTGCAAATGGACTTCCATCAAATAATGTTAAAGTTTTAACAACTGATTTAACAGGAAATGTTTGGATTGGAACAACTTATGGCGCTAGTATGTTTAATGGAACAACTTTTACAAATTATTCAACAACTCAAGGACTTTCGAACAATTATGTAAAATCTCTTGCTTGCGATGCTTCTGGAACAGTTTGGCTTGGAACACAAATTGGATTAAATAAAAATACCGGCTCAACTTTTATACAATATCATACAACTGATGGATTAATCGGAAACAATATAATGGCGCTTACCACTTCTACAGGTGGTATATTATGGGCTGGAACTACTTCAGGTTTATCAAAATATAATGGTACAACCTTTACAAATTACACAACTGCCGATGGATTAATTAATAATAGTATAGTTTGTATTTGCACAGATTTAACAGGAAATGTATGGGTTGGAACTAATGTTGGTCTTTCGGTTTTTAATGGAACTACTTTTACTAATTACACAACCGGAAATGGTTTGCCATCAAATTCAATAAAATCGCTTTTTTGTGATAACACAGGTAATGTGTGGATTGGCACTACAGCAGGGTTAGTAAAATATGATGGTTCGTTTACAATATATACAACAACAAATGGACTTCTTGGAAATTCAATTACAGCATTATCACAAGATAATTCTAATAATATTTGGATTAGTTATAGTATTGTTGGCGTAACTCGTTATAATGGTGTTTTTTTTACAAATTTCAATGAGAATAATGGTCTTTCATACGGTAGTTTTGTTTCAATTATCTCAAATGGTAATCTTGTATATTTTGGTAGTAGCAATGGTTTAATAGAAACACGTAAATGGACTATCCCACCTGTTCGTTTTGATTATCTTGACACTAACAATATTGCTGCCGGAATTAATTCCACCGGATTACTCTTTGAAAGACCTGAACAAATTGCGGGTTTTAGAGTACCCAAAAATACAGCATTTACATCCATTTTTGCCAGTTCAATATGGCTCGGTGGATTTGACCAGAATAACCAACTTCATTTAGCTGCACAAGGGTTTTCTAATTATAATAATGACACATGGTCGGGACCAATCTACTCAGATTTAAATAATTATTCTGAAGATAGTACATGGAACAGAATATGGAAAATTTCAAAAACAGACATAGATAATCACATTCTGAATTACAATCAACCAGGATATATAATTCCTCTCTCAATTATTGATTGGCCGGCTCCAACTGCTGATTATATAGATGTAAATGATAATAATCTTTATGACCCAATAAATGGTGACTATCCGTTAATCAGAGGCGACCAGGCTATATTGACAATTTTTAATGATGTTGCATACACACATGGTTCAGGTGGATTGCCTCTGGGTGTTGAAATCCATTCCTTATCTTATTCATTTAATTCAACCGATTCGGCACTTGCAAATACTGTTTTCTGCAACTATAAAGTGTATAATTACTCAGTCAACGATTATCATGATTTCTATCTTGGTATATACACCGATATTGATGTCGGAGTACCAACAGATGATTATATAGGTTGCGATAGCACTATAAGTTTATATTATGTTTACAATGCTACTCCTAACGATGCACAATATGGCACTAACATCCCCGCTCAAGGAGTAGTATTATTAAGTTCCCCAATGTATTCTTTCAATTACTACAGTAATTCAAGTGGAAATATGGGCGATCCTTCTACAAATTTTGAGTTTTATAATGTATTAAATGGATACTGGAAAGATGGAACACCTTATAGTTATGGAGGAAATGGATATGGAGGAAATGTTTACACAAATTATTGTTTTAGCAGTTATCCGAATATTCCGGGAGGATGGTCGGAAGTAACTGAAAACTTTCCACCTGGTGATAGAAGAGGGGTTGGTACGGTTGGACCATTTACTTTTAATGCAGGTACCACTCTTTGTATTGACGTAGCTTTTCCTAATGCTATTGATTATTCGGGAAATAATTTAACATCTGTAAACCCACTTTTGAAAAAAATAACTTCTAACATTATTGATTTTTACAATTCGCAAAACTGGAGTTGCGGTGAGATTTTTGCTGATACCAATACCATCGCTCATCTATATACTAAAGACACTACTATCTGCAAAGGAGCTCCATATTATTTTAACAACATTGTTGTTGGTGGTACTCCACCTTATTCGTTTCATTGGTCACCCTCTACCGGATTAAGTAACGATACCGTATTAAATCCTATAGCAACACCTTCTGTCACAACTCAATATGTTTTAACTGCAACTGATCATCTGAACAATGTTATTATAGATACTATCTTATTAACAGTTTTTACCCCTTATATTAATGCAGGCTCAGATACAACAGTGTGCAATAACGAAACTGTAACATTAACAGCTTCTCCGGGATATGTAAATTACGATTGGAGTTGTTGTGGTTATACTCAATCCATTAATGTAAACGCAAATCACACTAATTTAGGAACAGTGAACTATACTGTAACTATATATTATCAAAGTTACTCATGTTCAAATTCCGATACTGTTTCCGTAACATTTATCCCTTCTCCCAATGCGAATTTAGGTAATAATATTACTTTCTGTAAAGAAGATTCACTTATCCTAAATTCAAATACTGTTGCAGATCACTATCTGTGGAATACAGGTGAAACTTCAAGTTCAGTGTTACTTGATGGAACAGTTCTTTCACAGGGGATGCACACCTATTATGTTCATGTATGGAATAATAACGGTTGTGACAGTTACGACACCATCAGCGTAAACGTTGTTGCCAATCCTACTGTTTTTGCAGGTAATGACACAACCGTGTGCAGCAATGAATCTTTAATTTTAACTGCCACTGCAGGTTTTCCTTTTTATCAATGGAGTTGTTGCGGAAACAGCCAGTCTGTTAATGTAAATACAAATCATGATTATTCTGGAATTGTTGATTTCACAATTCTGATTTATGATATTAACAACTGTTCAGATATTGATACAATTACAGTAAATTTCCTCGCTTCTCCTGATATAAACCTTGGGATAGATACATTTATGTGCAATACAGATATTTTTACACTTGATGCAGGAATTGGCTATGATAATTATTTGTGGAATACAGGTTCTTTATTAAACTCTATTACAATTGATGGTAGCATAACTCCTATTGGAATTGCAACTTATTGGGTTTCCGTTTCGAACAATAATGACTGTTTTAGTAGCGATACAATTCAAATTACTAATAATGTTTGTATAGGAATTAACAATGTGTCGAATTACGGATATAAAGTTTTTCCTAACCCAATTAATAAAGGACAATTGTTACAAATAAAAATGCCTAAACTTTCGAACTATAACTTTTTACTAACTGATGTGTATGGAAAAGAAGTGTTTGAAAAGAAAATTAAAAATGCAGATAAATTCAGTTTTCCAACAAAATTATTTTCAGCAGGAATATATTTCTTAAAAATTTATTCAGAAAAAGAAAATGTTGTTTATCGAATAATTGTAAATTAATATTTTGCTGTTACTATCCGACAGGTCGCACAACACCTGTTTGATTAAACACCAATCCAACAGGAACTTTGTAACCTGTAGGGTAATGCCTTAACCAACAATGTTTTAAATGAGTATATTATATGCATAAAAACTATTATTCCGAGTATGCCAATAATCTATATTTGCAATTAGATTCTTCACTCCGTTCAGAATGACAAAGCAATCGTTCGGAATGAAAAAACAAAATTGGCAAAAACATTTTTTCATTTAACTTTGCCAATTAAAAAAAATAATGACATGAATAAAATTAATTTAACTATTTCAATTGCTATAGGTTTATTTATTACGCAAGATGCTATTTCCTGCACTAACCTATTAATTTCAAAGGGAGCAACAACCGATGGTTCTACAATGATTTCGTACAATGCCGACAGTCATGTTTTATATGGCGAGTTATATTATAGACCTGCCGCCGATTATCCCGAAGGCTCATGGTTTGATATTTACGAATGGGATACCGGTAAATATCTTGGAAAAATTAAACAAGTAAAACATACTTATTCGGTTGTTGGAAACATGAATGAAAATCAAGTGTCTATTGGTGAAACAACTTGGGGGGGGCGTTTAGAGCTTCAAGACACAACAGCGATAGTAGATTATGGTTCACTTATGTATATCACACTTCAACGAGCCAAAACTGCACGCGAAGCAATTAAAATATTTTCAGAACTTATTAATGAATACGGCTATTACAGCGAGGGCGAGTCGTTTTCGATTTCTGACGCAAACGAAGTTTGGATTCTTGAGATGATTGGCAAAAGTTCACCAAAAAAAGATGCAAAAGGTAAAATAGATTATAGCAAAGGTGCTGTTTGGGTTGCAATTTTAATACCTGATGGATATATTTCGGGACATGCAAACCACGCCCGTATAACAACATTCCCATTTCAAAAAAAGAACAACTTTTTTGACCCAAAACAAACAGTTTTTCATTCGCCGGATGTTATTTCTTTTGCTCGAAAAATGGGTTATTTTAAAGGGGAAGACAAAGACTTTAGTTTTTCAGATGTATATGCTCCACTCGATTTTGAAGCTGCACGATTTTGCGAAGCTCGTGTTTGGGCACAATTTAACAGAGTTAATAAAGATATGGCAAAATACGAACAATATGCAATGGGTTATGATTTAATAAACCGTATGCCTCTTTATATTAAACCTGATAAAAAACTAAGTGTTCACGATGTTATAGAGCTTATGCGCGATTATTATCAGGGAACAAAAATGGATATGACAAAAGATTTTGGTGCTGGTTCTTATAGTTGTATTGTAAGATGGAGACCTTTAACATGGAAAGTAGATAGTACGGAATATTTTAACGAACGTGCAGTAAGTACTCAACAAACAGGATTTACATTTGTAACTCAAAGTCGTTCGTGGTTACCAAACCCAATTGGTGGAATATTTTGGTTTGGTGTTGACGATACCTATTCAAATGTTTATGTACCAATGTATTGTGGAATAACAAAGGTTCCCGAAACTTTTGCTGTTGGCAATGGTTCGATGATGGTATTTAGCGATAATAGTGCATTCTGGGCATTTAATCAGGTTTCTAATTTTGCATATACGCGATATAGTGATATTATTAAAGATATTCAACTGGTTCAGCGTGAACTCGAAACTAATTACATCGAAACTATTCCAAATATTGATAAAGAAGCATCTGAACTTTATAAAAAAACCCCTGCAAAAGCATTAGAATATATTACAAATTATAGCGTAAACACAGGAAACGAAACAGTTAAAAGATGGAAACAACTTTATGGTTTTCTGTTTACAAAATATATGGACGGAAACATTAAAACCACTATTCCCGGACAGCGTAATCCTAAAGTTTCACAACTAGGATATAGCAATGAATTTTATCGTGAAATTGTAAGGCAAACCGGTGATAAATTTAAAGTTCCTGCCGAATCAAAACATTAAACAAAGAAAAGGAGCATTGCTCCTTTTTTTGTTAATACCTCATGTTACGCAAGTAAAAAATTTGTCTCGCAAAGCCGCCAAGGTCTCAAAGTTTTAAAAAAAAAATTTTTCTTGGCGTAATGGCGCTTTTGCGAGAAATAATCATTGTGTGAAACTCTTTTACGTAACATCAGTTCGTTTTTCAAATGTTCTATTGTTTAAATAATACCACCTAATTATTGAGA
>MENF01000099.1 GCA_001769035.1 Bacteroidetes bacterium GWA2_32_17 | reverse complement strand
GAAAAAAATCCGTAGTCCCCCCTGCCGAAATTTTTAAAAATGACAGTTCTTAATATCAGGATATTACAACTTTTTGGTTGCAATGTGGGTTAAGCTATCTTACGGGGTAAATTTCTGTTGTTTTACTGCTCTTATGTCCAAGTAATTCCTGAATATATCGTAAATCAGTTCCCGACTCTAATAAATGTGTAGCATAGCTATGTCGCAAACAATGAAGTGTAAAGTGATTATTGTTTTTTATTATATACAGCCACATATTTTCTGTATCCGCTATCTATCGGATTGATAAATGCCTGTGGTAACATTGTCTGTTAAATCACGAATGTTTCATAAGTTCTTCTATCTCTTCCATTTCAATTGGTATTTGCTCCATTAAATCAATTGGTTTATCGTCAACTAAAATATCGTTTTCGAGGCGAATGCCAAAACCTTCTTCTTTAATGTAAATTCCAGGTTCGCAACTCAGTACCATGCCCTTTTTAAATCTAACATCACGGTTACCACAATCGTGAACATCTAATCCAATAAAATGTGAAGTACCGTGCATGTAATACTTTTTGTATAACGGATTTTCTTTGTCTTGTTTTTTTATGTCGCTTAATTTTAACAGGTTTAGTTTTACAAGCTCATCTTCCATCATAAAGCCAACAGCTTCGTTAAGTTTATTTATAGTGTTTCCTGTTACAAAAAGTTTTTTTGCCTGCTCCATTATTTTAAGAACTGATTTATAAACTTCGGCTTGCCGTTTTGTAAACTTACCTGAAATTGGAACTGTTCTTGATAAATCGGAGGCGTAACCATTTTTTTCGGCTCCAAAATCAAGCAATAACAAATCACCTTTTGTTAATTTGCATTTATTCGAATTATAATGTAGTATTGTTGAATTAATTCCGCTTGCAACAATTGGCAAATATGAATGAGGGCATTTATCGTTTTTAATAAAACTTTGAGTAATTTCTGCCTCTATATCGTTTTCAAATATCCCCGGTTTAATTTTAGGAAGAATTTTGCAAAAGGTTTTATGAGTTACATTGATTGCCTCTTTTATTATCTCAATTTCCTGTTTTTCCTTAACCATTCTAATTTGATTTATTAAAGGAACGAGTTTTTTAAATCGTTTTTGTGGAAATGATTTTTTAAATTTGTTTGCAAAACTATAGGATAAGGTATAAGGTGCATCAACTTTTGCCCATTCATCGCCCATTTCGAGGTAAACAAAAGAAGCGTTTTTAACAACTTTTTTTAAAATAGTTCGTAAATCGCTATCCCACATAATGTTATCAATCCCTGAAATTTCAGATGCCTCTTTTTTAGTATGTTTATGTCCTTCCCAAGTTAAAGTTTTTTCGTCGGCATATCTAATAAATAAAACTTCCCGTAATTCATTATTTGAATTGTTGGGATATAGCAAAAGCGTTGTATCTTCCTGAAAAATTCCTGTTAAATAAATCATATTTGAACTTTGCCTGTACTCGCTATACAAACTCCTTGTTCTTAATAATTGTTTTGATGAACAAATAATTGCAACAGAATTAGGTTTCATCAATCTTATAAGCTTTGCTCTATTTTTAATAAATAAGCTTTTACTGTTATTGAACATAATATTATTTAGAATCTTTATAAATTACAAAAAAATAATAATTTTTGAAAATAATCAATTAAATTAGTTATTACTTTCGCAAAAATAAATTTTTTCTTAACAAGAAATTATATTAAAACTATAAAATATGAGTGGCTTTGTATCTTCATCAATTGGTAAAAAGGTTATAATGAGCGTAACCGGTTTATTTTTAATTATTTTTTTATGCTTACACTTATTTATTAATCTTCTTGCATTAGTAGATGCCGATGGCAGCATCTTTAATACTGTTGCACACTTTATGGGTACTAACATTATAATGTTTGTTATGCAATGGGTACTTGCAGCGGGTTTTATTTTTCATATACTATACTCGTTGATTTTAACTCTTAAAAATCAAGCTGCTCGTCCGGTAAAATATGAAGTAAACACCAGGAGTGACATTACATGGTCGTCGCAGAATATGTTTATTTTGGGATTAGGAATTCTTGCATTTCTTGTGCTTCATATTATAAATTATTTTTATAAATTAAAATTTACCGATTTAATTGAAAGTGGACAGATGAGTGAATACGAACTTGTTACAAGTATATTTACTGCTCAATATTGGTATTATCCGGTAATTTACGTTATTGCATTTATTCTTTTAGGATTACATTTAAATCACTCTTTTCAATCATCATTTCAAACCTTGGGTTTAAACAACTCAAACTGGTTACCACGCTTAAAATTTATTGGAACTCTTTACGCAATTGTAATTGCAGTAGGATTTTCGATAATTCCTATTTATTTCTTAATGAAAGCATTATTATAAAAAAATAAAATCCCTTTTAAAATTATGGGAACATTAAATTCAAGAATACCAGACGGACCATTAAGTCAACAATGGACAAAGTTTAAATCAACTTGCCATTTAGTAAACCCTTCCAACAAACGAAAACTTGATGTTATTGTTGTTGGAACAGGATTAGCAGGGGCATCGGCAGCAGCTACATTAGGCGAACTTGGCTATAATGTAAAAATATTTTGCTATCAGGATAGTCCAAGGCGTGCTCATAGTATTGCAGCACAAGGCGGTATAAACGCAGCAAAAAATTATCAGAATGATGGCGATAGCGTTTATCGTTTATTTTACGATACTGTTAAAGGTGGCGATTATCGTGCCCGCGAATCTAACGTTTATCGTTTAGCCGAAGTAAGCAATGCAATTATTGACCACTGTGTTGCTCAAGGCGTTCCTTTTGCACGCGATTACGGTGGCAGTTTAGAAAATCGTACTTTTGGTGGTGCTCAGGTTTCACGTACATTTTATGCACGTGGTCAAACTGGTCAACAGCTTCTACTAGGTGCATATCAATCCTTAAACCGACAAATTAAAAAAGGTACGGTAACAATGTTTAACCGTCGCGAAATGCTTAATTTAGTTGTTATTGATGGAAAAGCAAGAGGTATTATTGCACGTAATTTAGTTACAGGCGAATTAGAACGCCATTTTGGTCATACTGTTGTATTAGCAACCGGAGGTTATGGAAACACTTGGTTCTTATCAACAAATGCAATGGGTTCAAATGTTTCGGCAGCATGGCAAGTTTATAAAAAAGGCGCATGTTTTGCAAATCCTTGTTTTACACAAATTCACCCAACATGTATTCCTGTTCATGGCGACTATCAATCAAAATTAACTTTGATGAGCGAAAGCTTAAGGAATGATGGAAGAATTTGGGTTCCAAAAAATTTAGAAGACGCAAAAAAATTACAAAAAGGTGAAATAAAAGGGAATGAAATTTCAGAAGAAAACAGAGATTATTATTTGGAACGTCGTTATCCTGCTTTTGGAAATTTAGTTCCTCGTGATGTTGCTTCTAGAGCGGCTAAAGAACGTTGTGATGCTGGATTTGGGGTAAATAACACAGGACTTGCTGTATTCCTCGATTTTGCCGATTCAATAAAACGGCTTGGTAAATCTGTTATTGAAGCCCGTTATGGTAATTTATTCCAGATGTATCAAAAAATTACAAACCAAGATGGTTACACAACTCCAATGATGATATTTCCTGCTGTTCATTACACAATGGGAGGTTTATGGGTTGATTATCATTTAATGACAAGCATTCCCGGATTATTTGCATTGGGCGAATGTAATTTTAGCGACCACGGAGCAAACCGTTTAGGTGCATCGGCATTAATGCAGGGATTAGCAGACGGCTATTTTGTAATACCTTATACTATTGGAGAATACCTATCAAATGAAATTGGAACAAAAAGAATTGCAACCGACACAAAAGAATTTGCCGAAGCTGAAAAAGAAGTTAGAGCAAAAATAGATAAATTATTTGCTGTAAAAGGTAATGAACCTGTTGATTTTTTTCACAAAAAAATTGGAAAAGTAATGTGGGATTATGTTGGAATGGGACGTAACGAAGATGGTTTAAAGAAAGCACTTGAGTTAATTCCTCTAATTCGCGAAGAATTTTGGAAAAACGTTAAAATTGCAGGCAATCAAAATGAATTTAATACTGAATTTGAAAAAGCTTTAAGAGTTGCCGATTTTCTTGAATTTGGTGAATTAATTGCACGTGATGCTTTACAACGCCGAGAATCTTGCGGTGGACATTTCCGCGAAGAAATGCAAACCGAAGAGGGCGAAGCTAAACGCGACGACCAAAACTTTGCTTATGTAGGTGCATGGGAATATAAAGGCGACGATGCCGAACCCGAATTGCATAAAGAACCTCTTGAATTTAAAGACATTAAATTAGTTCAACGTAATTATAAATAAATTTTAAAAAAATAGTAAGCAGTTAGCAGTCGGTAGTAAACTAAAAACTCGAAACTATAAACTTTTTTGAATAATGAACTTCTTTGAACAATGAACATTTTTGAACTTTTTTAAACATAGAACATTTGATTTTTTTTTAAACATAGAACAATGAACATTTTTTTTATTAAAGGAGATAAATTATGAATTTAACTTTAAAAATATGGCGACAAGCCTCAGCAAAAGCAAGTGGCAAGTTCGAAACATATAAAATAACAGATATTTCAACCGAAAGCTCTTTTTTAGAGATGCTCGATGTTCTTAACGATAAGCTTATTAAAGAGAACGTTGACCCTGTAGCATACGACCACGATTGTCGCGAAGGTATTTGTGGAATGTGCAGTTTGTACATTAACGGTCGTCCACACGGACCCGATGAAGACATAACAACGTGCCAGTTACACATGCGTAAATTTAAAGATGGCGATACAATTACTATTGAACCATGGCGTGCAGGACCATTTCCGGTAATTAAAGATTTAGCAGTTGATAGAAATGCTTTCGATAAAATTTTACAGGAAGGCGGATTTATATCTGTAAATACTGGTTCGGCTCCCGACGCAAATGCCATCCTTATTCCAACCCAAAAAGCAGAGCTATCAATGGATGCTGCCGCTTGTATTGGCTGTGGTGCTTGTGTTGCTGCTTGTAAAAACTCTTCTGCAATGTTATTTGTTTCGGCTAAAGTGGCTAACCTTGGTTTATTACCTCAAGGTCGTGCCGAAGCTGCAACCCGCGTAAAAGCTATGATTGCTAAAATGGACGAATTAGGATTCGGCTCTTGTACAAATACTGGTGCTTGCGAAGCTGAATGTCCAAAAAACATTTCTATATCAAATATCGCATTTATGAACCGTGAGTTTTTATGTGCAAATATTAAAGAGTAAATTTCTTAATAAAAATGAATTAGAGAGCCTTGCAAAATTTTGTAAGGTTTTTTTTATAAACACTATACTGAAAACGGGATAAATTTTCGCATTTTATTTCGCACAAGCGGAACAAAAAAGGTATAGAGGTATAAGGTATAGCCCAAAATCTCAAATTCCAAACTCCAAATCCCAAGATGGCTCGAAGCGTAAATCTTGGTTCTTGAAATTTGGGGCTTGGATTCTTGGAACTTGGGTTCTGCGGGTTATACCCTATACTTTTATACCATATACCTTTTTGATATATATATTTAGGACTAAATGCACGCTTTTTTGTTGTTGTACTCATAATTTCTTGCACTTTATTATACAAATACACATACTTATTTCCTCATTTACAGTAAATAATAGATTTTTCAGCAGACACTAAATAGTCGAACCTTAAAAACCCTTTTTAAAAATTAAAGTCATTGGTAATTTTAATTTAGATTTTTTTTATTTTTCTTTTTT
>MENF01000098.1 GCA_001769035.1 Bacteroidetes bacterium GWA2_32_17 | reverse complement strand
AATGCAAGCTGCCTTTTATGTTCAGCATCTTCCAGTTCTTCAAGTTTACCCAAATTTATTATAATGTGATGATAAGTACCACAATCTCTGCGATAACTCTCGCATAATTTGTAAATAAAATAACGCTCTTTTGTGGTCTTATTATATTTTGAAGATGGTTTAATAAACATGCAGCAAAATTAGTTTGTAATATTCTAATTATCAATAGGACAGGGGGGAACACATTTGAAAACCAATAAATTATTTAAAGCGTAATCGCTGATAATCTGAGCAATACATTTTCTGCACTTTGTAATTGTTGATAAAAACAGGAGTTATCAACCGATTTTTTTATAATTTTGCAGAAAAAGTTGCAATGTGGGTTAAGAAGCAATGCTTTTGCTACTATGCGAAGCGAATAATCTCCTATAAAATTGGAGTGATATGAGATGGCAGCCTTTCGACAAGCTCAAGATGACTGCCTGCCATGACGCAATTATTTATTTTTAGAACCTACCTTAATAATAATGTAATGTTAACTCTCATGCGTATATTTAGTGTCTGTCCATAATGTCCGATTTTTTCGTTATACTCGTTTTGAAAACAGCCATTTACTATAGTAAACTCCTTGGTTTTCAAAACTTCGCATGCCTCAAACTCGAACATTATAGTTCAGACACTGACTTTATAGACAAGCACTATTTAGAGCCGACAAAAAAATAAATACTTGCATTTTTTATTTTGACTTTTGTTAAGCCCATAAGCTCAAAAATAAGGCATTTTATTTTTCGATTTATTTTACCAACGGTTACTAAAAATTATTTTTTTCTCTCGTTTAATCGCCTTATATTTGATTAAAATTTAAAAAAAAATGGGTTTTTAGACGGACTGACGTTAGTCAGAACCATGAGTGAATAAACTGAATGAGTGCTTCTTGAAATATTAATAGTAACATTTAAATGTCATTGTTCGTCTAACGACAAAAATTCTAATTATGAAATACATTTCTATCAGTTTAATTGCAATCATTTTAATTTCATGCAATAATAGAAATCAAAATTCAATCAATGAAAAATTAGTAACCCAAAACAGCGACCAAATTTCCATTTCACTAGTTTTACCAAGTTCATTAGAAAACAGGAGAATAGAGTTCCAAGCCAATGTAAATTCAGCAAGAATAAATATTAGGAATTTTGCTAAAAAATATGAATGGGATGCTTTAACAAAAGAAGAATTTATTGACAGTGTTATGATTTTTGATAATAAAAATAGTTTTAATATAACGTTGTTAAAACTTGCAGAAGCTGACACTATAATGAAATTACCAGACACATATTGTGCTGCATTGGAAAAAAGAACCTTGGTTTCGGTATCGCCTGAATTATATGCAAAAGTATATCCCGAAGGAATTGAAGATCTATCATTTGAAAAATTGCTTACACACGAAATCGCACATAGATTGCATGTGAGAATATTAAACGGGAATGAAGAAGCAATGGGACCTATTTGGTTTTACGAAGGGTTTGCAATGTATGCAGCAAATCAATTTTCAGAATCAGATATTGTTCTCAGCAAAGAGGAAATGATTAATATCATGAGAGAACCAGACAGAGGGAGCTACATAAAATATAGTTATATCTTCAGGTATTTTGTAAATAAGGTTTCATTAAAAGAGTTGATTTCTAAAGCAAAGAATGAACTCTTCAATGAAGAGTTAATTTTAATGCTAAATTGAGGAGGAAGAAATCATACGATAATAACGGAAAAAGAAAACGGTATGCTGCTAATACACGGTTAAAATTTAGCAGGCTGTTATGGGCAACTTGACAATTATAACAATATACAAACATTTTAACGGTTTGACAATAACTGCAAGTAAAAGCCTGCCAAATTCAACATTAAAACGTTAAGGGCAAGTTTATAAAAAGAACCAAGAAATATTAAGTTTTAGGAAATGGCAACAAAAGCAAAGATTAAAATAGTTGACGACTCGAACTTAAGATTGGAAATTGATAAGCTATATGAGCAAACAGACCAAATTGACTTGGCTAAATGGGCAATTAATTGTTCAAAACATATTTTACATTTCTCAGAAATTGAAGAATATGACACAACAGCAATTGAAAATGGTTTTAAAATAAATGAATTATGGCAGATTGGAAAAGCAAGTGTGCATGAAATCAGACAGGCAGGATTTAAAATACATGAAATTGCACGAAAATGTAAAACAGAATTAGCAAAAAGTGCAATCAGGTCTTCTGGACAAGCTGTTGGGGTTGGACATATGAGAGAACATGCTATGGTTTGCTCTGACTATGCCATAAAAACTATTCAGTTAGTTTTTCCAGATAACATCGACAAAGTATCTGACGAAAGACGATGGCAATTGAAAGAATTGAAACAATTTAAACATAAACAATAAAACCAGCCCCTAATCGAGTAGACTGCCCCACCAGCCAATGCTGATGGGGAGAACCTCTCACAATTTATCCCGCCTTTAAGCGGGACTACTGTACACTTCGACTTCGCTCAGTGTAAACCAAGCGGTTCTCGTATACATCGGTTCGCTATTATCAGAATTCTCGCTTTTTTCACCGAAAATACCTTTGTCTTAGTTTTCGATAAGGCTGGTAAACTCAAGATTTAGACCTCCTTATTAAATTTGGAACAACTTAATCCCGTCAAAGCGCATACGCGTCAAGCTAAGAACCCATTTTTTAACTTAAAAGCTCCTGATTCTCAATAAAATGATTGGGACTAAAGTCCCCTGTTTTGTGGTGCATCTATTTACCCCGACCTTCAGGTTCGGGGCTAATAATTTTATTCAATTATAATCAATAGCCCGGCATAAATGTCGGGGGGTTTGAATACCCCATCTGATGCGGGCTTTAGCCCATTTTTTAATTCTTAACTTGATGCGTATGCGATGCTTCGGAATTTGGGATTATTAGACTATTATATATATGCTTTCGGTATAACAATTATAAAAACAACTATTTTTTAGGAGGTTGCAATTTCAAAATTTCTAATTGAGCTTGTTTTGCTTCAGCATCAGCTTTAGCTTTATCAGCCATTGCCTGCGCTTTTTTAGCATCGGCATCTGCTTTTGCTGCATCGGCTTTTGCTTTATCGGCAACGGCTATTTCTGCTTTTGCTTTTAAAATTTCTGCATTTGCTTTTGTTGTCTCTGATTTTGCAATAACTGCATCATCCTTTGCTTTTTGAGCAGCAACAAGTTTATCCTGTAATTTTAATTTATCAGCTTCAGCTTTTGTCTTTGTAGCTTCAGTTTGAATTTTTAGTGCTTCGTATTTTGGTTTTTCTGTTTCGGCTAATTTATTTTTTAGCTGCAATGCAGATTCATCGGCTTTAGCTTTATCGGCTTCAGCCTTTGTTTTCATTTCATCAGCTTTAGCTTTATCGGCTTCAGCTTTTACTTTTATTGTATTAGATTGAATTTCTAATGCCTCTGCTTTTTTAATTTCGGCATCGGCTTTGGCTTTATCGGCATCATCTTTTGCTTTTTGGGCTACTGATGCTTTTGCCTCGGCATTAGCTTTGGCTACTTCAACTTTTGCAATAACTGCATCATCTTTTGCTTTTTGAGCAGCTACTAATAATTCTTGCGATTTTAGCTTATCGGCTTCAGCTTTTGCTTTAGCAGCATCGGCTTGAGCTTTCAAAGCTTCGTATTTTGGTTTTTCTGTTTCGGCTAATTGGTTTTTTAATTGCAAAACATTTTCATCAGCTTTAGCTTTGTCGGTAGTAAGTTTTAATTTATCGACTTCACTTTTTGCTTTGGCTTCTTCACTTTTTGCTTTTGTAGCCTCAGCCTGAGTTTTTAATGAATTAACTTTAGCAGTTGACGCTTCTACTTTCTTTATTTCAAGTTCAGCTTTAGCTTTAGCAAGATCATCTTTTGCTTTTTGTGCAGCAGCAATAACGGCATCAGATTTTGCCTTGGCAGCATCGGCAGTTGCTTTGGTAGCATCGGCTTTGGCCTTTTCGGCATCGGACTTTGCTTTATCAGCATCAGCTTTTTTAATTTCTGCATCAGCTTTCAGTTTGTCGGCTTCGGCTGTTTTAATATCTGCTTCGGCTTTAATTCTATCAGCCTCGGCTCTCACCTTTTCGGCTTCAAATTTTTGTTTTTCAGTCTGAGCTTCATTTCTGGCAAGAGTCATCAAAGAATCCATTTTTTGTTTTTCTTTTTCAACATCAATCTTCTCTACTTCTCTAATAACTTCAACTGTTGTTTCGATTGTTTCAACAACTTCCACTTCTTTTTCAACTGTTTTCTCAACTTCAAGCACATCTGTAACGCTCATTTCTTTTGTAAGAGTTACAACCTGACCTGTTGCGTCAATATTTTCAATATCAAAACCGCCTCCTTCAATTTTGAAAATATCATATCCATTAGCATCTTCACGAATTGTTGAATAATATCTTGTTCCGCCTCCAATTATATAATAATTGTAATCATCCCGGGTTGTATTTATCGGGAATCCCATACTTTCGGGTTTGGTCCATGTGCCATCATCTTTTAGTTCTGAATAAAAAATATCGAAACCACCGATGCCGTCAGCATATCCATTGGTACTAAAAAATAAAGTTTTTCCATTTGGATTAATAAATGGAGAAACTTCACTAAATGAAGTATTGATAGAGGTTCCAAGATTTTTTGGTTTACCCCATTTCTTTCCAGATTTAATACATTGATAAATATCATTTTTACCGTTTCCACCTTCTCTATCGCTGCAGAAATAAAGATATTTTCCATCAGATGAAACAGATACTCCAGTTTCGTTTGAAGAAGAATTTATTTCAGAAACCGGCTTTGGCTGACTCCATACTTTATCAATGTAATTACTTTGAAAAATATCTTTCTGACCTTTTTTTTCCATATAAAAATATAGTGTTAAGCCATCAGCCGAAATACAAAGTGGTGCTTCGTCTTTATTTGTATTCCATTTAAAAGGAACAGACGTTTCCCATCTTCCTGAAGCATCTTTTTGAGTAATATATATATCTTCATCTAATTTTCCGGTAACATTGCTTATTTGTTTATTACCTTCTTTGGATGCCCGGCGGGTGGAAAAAAACATAACTGAATTATCAAGAGTAATAACCGGGTTTGTCTCCGAAAAAGAAGTATTTACATTTTTACCGGGATTTTTAAGAGTTATATCTCTTGGGTTTTTAAGTGCATTTTTTGCATTTATGCAATTTCGGATTACTTTTTCGACAGGAATAGGAGGATTGCCTGCAAAGAGATCATCATATTTAAAAAACATCATTAAAGCACTGTCTGATTGTTCCATTATTAAATAGGTATTGCCAAGGAAATATAGTGCATCATAGGGAGCAGCCATTTCCATAGTATTAAAAAAATCGTATTTTAATGACAAATTTTTAATAGCTTTCTTAAAATAAAATAAAGCTTTAGGTTGCTCGTCAATAGAATTAAAATAACACATCCCCATTTTAAAGTTGGCATTAGCGTTATCGGGATCCTGTTCTAAAACTTTTTGCCAAACATTAATAGCTGCACTAAACTGTCCTTTACTTAACAATTTATTTCCTTCATCAGATAAATTGCTTGATAATGATTTCTCGTGCTCAATTGCATAGCTCTTTTCGGTTTTTGTAAAAGAGAAAATAACTAATAAAAAAATAACGATAAAATGCTTTGTCATAGTAATATAAAAATAATTGTTAAAATTTAAAAATAAATATTTGGCTAAAATTATAAAAAAAATAATTAAAAAAATTTTTTTTTTAATTATTTTTAATTATTTTTATCCTTTCAAAGATAAAAATCATAACTAATACTTTATAATTATGAATTATTCTTTACGTCCTTTATTAGTTTCACTTTATTTAATGCTGCTATCAGCTTTTATTACTCCTGCACAAACAGTAACTATTGGGTCAGGAACTGCCGTTAACGGTACTACAAGCTACCCGGCACCTTACGGTAATTGGTATTATGGAGCTAAACATCAATTTTTGATAAGAGCATCTGAACTTTCAGCTAATTGTGCACTTCCCGGAAATATTACTTCTCTTGGGTTTGATGTTGCAACTGTTCAAGGTACACCACTTGCCAATTTTACCATACGTATAAAAAGTACTTCAACCGCTGTTCTCACTTCAACTTTTGACAATACCGGATTTGTAACCGTTTTTGGTCCTCAGACTTATACAGAAACATCTGGTTGGAATATACATACTTTTTCTACCCCATTTAATTGGGATGGGACCTCCAACTTATTAATCGAAGTCTGTTTTAATAATGGTTCTTATACATTAAATGCTCAAACAAGATTAACAAATACAACTTTTAATAGTTGTATTTATTACAGAGATGATGCCTCAGGGGTTTGCGGAGTAGCTAGCGGTTCCGTTTCAACAAGTCGCCCAAATATAAGGTTTAACATGACAACTGCAGTTTTGCCTTTAATTATACCTGCTAAAAACAATATCAATTATGGTAATGTTCAGTTAACTTCTTTTAAAAAAGATTCCCTATATATTAAAAATACCGGTTGTGGTAATTTGACTATTTCAAATATTACAAAACAGACAAGTTATTTCAGTTTATCTGTTACTTCCGGAACAGTTATTCCTGGCGACTCAATGAAATTAGTAGTTACTTTTACTCCTCCTTTTGCTGGAACTTTTTATGATACACTAACCATATTTAGTAATGCCGGCGATAGTTTAGTCAGTTTAACCGCTGTGGGAGTTCCTCCGCCGGTTATATCCGTAAATCCATTATTATTTAATGTTACAATAAATTCATGTAACGATTCTATTACACTTCCTTTAACTATTAATAATACGGGTGCAGGTACACTTGATTATAATATTTCGGCACTATCAACAAATTTTTTCGATGGTTTTGAGAGTGGCAATATAAATTCGTGGAATATTGGAACAGGTACTTACACCAGAACTGTTACAAATACTCAACAGGCAAATGGAAGCTATTCTTTTGAAATTACCGGTGGAAACTATTCAAATTATGACGGTATTAATCATACATTTCCAGCAAATACCGCTGATTATATTTCATTCAATCTTATGTCACCAATTGGAAGTACAAGCTGGAATTGTGGAGTAAACATTGGAAATTCCACAGATATAGTTGCCAATGGTGCAATTGCAGACCAATGGATTGATAATAATTCATCAGAAGTATATCTATGGTGTAATTCAGGTACATATACTGTTCCTATGGTTCAGGGTCAATGGTACATGGTTGAGTATCGTAATATAAATTATACAACAAAAAGTTTCGACTATTATGTTAATGGTAACCCTGTTGCTACTAATCTTCTGTTCTGGAATACCAATATAACCAACATTGATGTTATTCATTTATTCGGATGGGAACCAGGTATGACCTCATATTTTGACGACATTTATATTGCAAACAGTATTAGTACTTGGCTATACCCTTCATCAACAACTGGTTCTGTTGCTCCTTCTGGTTCAACTGTAATTAATTTAAAATTTAAATCAACAAATATTGTTAACGGTACTTATTTTTCTGATTTATATGTTAATTCCAACGATCCCGCTAATCCTGTTATAATAATACCATGTACATTAACCGTAAATGGATTATCTGATATTAACATTTCTCTTTCGGGTCCCTGCCCTTCATTTGATACAATAATGGTAGGGGACAGTGATCAGGATACTTTATTGGTTCAGAACGTTGGTTGTGATACACTGTTTATTTCAAATGTTACAACATCTTCCACACACTTCGTTGTTGATACATTTCCGGCTTTTATCCTTCCATATTCAAACTCGCAAATACTTATCAGTTTTCAGCCAACTACAGTAGCAAATCACGTTACCACAATAACAGTTCTGAACAATGATGCAGACACTTCTTTCTGTCTTCAGGGTGTTTCTCTGCCTGCTCCTACAATCAGTACAAATCCAACTTTTTTTAATGCGTTTATAGCATGTGGCGATTCTCTTACAGATACGTTATTTATTTATAATTCGGGTGCTGCAAATTTAAATTGGTCTATTTTTACTACAATAACCAAGTCGGATGATTTTGATCCAGCAATTGATCCTTCAATATGGTTATTTAATAGCGGGTTTACAAGCATTAATTGCGGTTCAGTAAGCGGAAATGCACTTTATTTTAACGATAACGGCGTAAGACAGGCTGAAACTATTGATTTAAATACCATTGGTGGAGGAAACATTAGTTTTTATATTCGATTGGGTAATGGTGGAAGTTGCGAGTATCTTGATCCGGGAGAGGATGTTGTTTTAGAATATTCAAATAATGCCGGAGGTTTATGGATAAACATTTCCACATATTATTCAGGTAATTATTTTACTTTCACTCCTTTCACTATTCCTATTCCTGTTGCAGCTCAAACAACATCTACAAGATTCCGTTGGAGACAGATTTCGCATAGTGGTTCATCTTATGATAACTGGGCATTGGATAATGTTTCTATTGACGCACAACTTACAACTGATGTTTTTCCTTCTACCGGAACAACTTTACCTTCAGGTTCAGATACAGTATTTGTTGAATTTAATTCTACTGGTTTTAATGCTGGTCAGTATTTTAATCAATTAACAATATTAAGCAACGATCCGGCAAATGGCTTACTTACCATACCTTGTACAATTAATGTTGTTGGAAATCCTGATATGCAAGTTTCTTTAGCAGATATTATTTCTCCTTCCTGCCTTGATCTTGATTCAATTATGGAATATACAACCAGCATTGATTCACTATTAATTACAAATACAGGATGTGATACTTTAATAATTGACAGTTTACAATTTTCTTCAGCAATTTTCACTTTCCTTTCTGGAGATATGACAATTGCTCCTGGAAATTTGGGAAAAATCAGAATAAAATTTTCTCCTGTTTTAACAGGAAATTATACAGAATCTTTAACAATATACACTAATGATATTGATACTGCTATATGCCTTAAAGGTAAATCTTTTCAGCGTCCAATCCAGACTCATCTGCCGGTTAACTTCGATATAACTCTGGGCTGTAACGATTCTATTACTGATACACTTACAATTTACAATACGGGAGGAATGAATCTTGACATTTCTTTATTAGGGGGATATGCTCCTATAATATATGATCAGGCCTTTGTTCAGGGAGTGACTCCCGGAACACAAGCAACAGCATGGGCTGCTTTCAGATCTCAACTTAACTCATATCCCTATACCAGTTTAAAAATAAGCGGTTCAAATAATCCGACCGGAATTACACTTACAGACCCGGCTTCAGTATTAAATATTGCCAACGCTTTGAGAACTGGTTCATATTATAGCGTCAATATTGGAGGAAATACCTGGAAAGTTAATACAGGATGTGGTCCCGGCGTTGTTCTTTCGATAAATGCCGGAGATTGTAGCTGTGATGGACCTGCCGGTAATATATATATTATACGTCCGGAAATAGGTAGCTCAAACTGGGGTGGTATCAATACTGCAACTTGTAATGGTCCAAGCCAGACCATGAAAGTAGAATTTATATACGGATATCCCTGGCTGAATTTAAGTACTGTCTCAGATACAATAATTCCTAGTGATTCATCTCAAGTTGTAGTAACATTTAACTCAACTAATATTCTGATAGGAGACTATTATTCAAATATTATAATTAATTCGAATGATCCGCTTAACAACCCGGATTCAGTCCCTGTAACATTGCATGTTGTTGGTGCTCCACAGTTTAATGTCTTCCTTCATGATTCTATTGTTAATTGTCTTAATTTAGATTCTATAATGGAATTTACCTCAAGTAACGATACCATTTCAATATTTAACACAGGTTGCGATACTCTTTTCATTGATAGTTTGAAATTTATACCAACACTACTATTTAGTGCTATAAATACACCTTTATTTATACTTCCCGGAGATACAGGAAATTTAGTTGTTGAGTTTTCACCTGTTTCAACCGGAAATTTTTCAGGAACAGTAAATATATACTCAAACGATGCCGACCCTGTAATTTGTTTGGAAGGAATTGCATACCCCCGACCTGTAATTTCTGTAATTCCAGATACTTTCAATATTACAATAAATGTTTGTCAGGATACCGTGTCTGACCAATTGATGATAATTAATTCAGGACTTTCCGATTTGCAATGGAATCTTCTGACCCCTTCCGATATATCAGATGATTTTGATCCGGCAATAAACACTCCTATCTGGTCTGTTAACAATGGTTTCATAAGCACAAATTGTGGTTCAGTAAGCGGGAATGGATTATATTTTAATGATAATGGAGTAAGGCAAACTGCTACTATTGATATTAATACTTCAGGCGGGGGAAACATCAATTTTTATATTCGCCTTGGAGATGGGGGAAGTTGCGAATATCTTGATCCCGGCGAGGATGTGGTTTTGGAATATTCCAATAATGGAGGAGGGTTATGGACAAATATCTCAACTTTCTATTCAGGAAACTATTTCACTTTTACACCGTTCAGTATTCCGATTCCATTAGCAGCAAGAACAACTAACACAAGATTCAGATGGATACAGTTATCGCATAGTGGTTCATCTTATGATAACTGGGCATTGGATAATGTTTCTATATCGGCAGCCGGGCAATCATCATTAAATATTATTCCTGTTCCTTATTCTGGAACAACTGTTGCCAGCGACACAACAATTGTAACCGTTTTCTTTACCGACTCGGGGCTTGTTGCAGGAAATTATAACTATTATATTTATATTAATTCCAATGACCCATTTAATTCAGTTGACACAGTAATGGTTAATTTAACAGTTGACTCTTTACCTTCTGTTGCTCCAAATGCAAACGACACAAGTATCTGTTTTGGAACCCCTACACCTGATCTTATTGCTGTTTCCATGAATTTAAACGATACTATTAAATGGTATAATTCTTCATTAACTCTGATTTATGTCGGGGACACACTGGTAACTGGAGAAACAGCAGTAGGCGCATACGTTTATTATGCTATTTCGATTGATTCTGTTACCGGTTGTGAGAGCCAGCCCGATACGGTTTATTTGAATATTAACAGTGCTCCCGTTGAACCTTTATCATTGAACGAATCGAGTTGTTTTGATTCTCCTGTTCCAGTACTTAATGCTACAGGAACAATTCCATTATGGTACAACGATGGTTCGTTAACCACCCTTGTTTATATCGGAAATCCTTATAACACTGGATTAACTGCTACAGGAACATATACTTTTTATGTTGCAGACAGTACCGGCGGTTGCCCGAAAAGTCTTGCCGATACTACAACTCTTACTATATATACATTGCCTAACATACCTGTTTCAAATGATACAACTGTTTGTGTTGCCGGTCCAATTCCTAGTCTTACTGCAACAGTTGATGGAACAGACAGCATCCGTTGGTATAATTCTTCAATGGTTTTTGTTGGAAGTGGTTATTCATATAACACCGGACAAACAACTTCAGGTATTTACAAATATTATGTATCTTCAGTTGATACTTTAACAGGCTGCGAAAGCTCAAGAGATTCAGCAACACTTACTATTGTCAATACAGCACAACCAGTTTCGGGTAATGCTTCAGCATGTTTTGGTTCTTCGGTTCCTTCTCTTTCTGCTACCGGAACCAATATTTTATGGTACGATTCCACAATGACACTTGCATTTACAGGTGATCCTTACAACACAGGACTGACTTCAGTTGGCATATATCCGTTTTATGTAACTCAGACACTGAACGGGTGCGAAAGTTCACCATTGGTGGTAACGCTGACAATAAATCCTATTCCTTCAGTACCCGTTGCGCCCGATGAAAATTCCTGTTTCGGACAATCAACACCATCACTTACTGCTACTGGTGCTAATATAAAATGGTACAGTGACCCTACATTAATTTCATTAATTGCTATTGGCAGTCCTTATAATACTGGAATGACAGCTCCTGGAACATACACATACTATGTTACACAAACCGTTTCCGGATGCCAGAGTTTATCAGATACTGTAACACTGAATATTTTTGCTTTGCCTTCGCAGCCAGTGGCTACCGATGAAGTTATCTGTTTTGGAAATCCCACACCAGACCTTGTTGCTACTTCTGTAACAGGGAATGATACTGTTAATTGGTATAACAGCCCGGCGTTAACTCCTGTAATATTCACCGGAAACCCATTTACCACAGGAGAAACTGCTGTCGGCACTTATACTTATTATGTAACACAAACTGATACTGTAACCGGATGCCGGAGTAATTCCGATACAGTAACTCTCAGCATCAATGCCGTACCGCTCGAACCAACAGCCAATGATGTTACAATATGTTTTGGTTTATTTCCTTCAGTTCTTAATTCAACAGGAACAATTCCACAATGGTATAACAATGCTTCATTAACTCCTGTTCTTTTTGCAGGTAGTTCTTATAATACAGGCATTACTGCTGTTGGCACTTATACTTTTTATGTAACAGACAGTATTGCAGGATGTCCGCAAAGTCCTGCTGATACTGCAATTCTAACCATTAATTCTACACCTGTTGCGCCTGTTGCCTCGCCACAAAGTTCTGTGATTTGTTTTGGAGAGCCCAATTCATCATTTTCTGCAACCGGTACGAATATTGAGTGGTGGAGTGATCCTTCTCTTACAACACTTGAGTTTGCAGGAGATCCGTTTACACCTTCTGTAACTTTGTCAGGAACTTATTCTTACTATGTAACACAAACAACAGGTAGCTGTACAGGTCCATCAGATACAGTTACTTATACAATTAATGCTTTACCTGTTGTTAATTTAGGGAATGATTCGACTCAGTGCGGCGGAACCATTACATTAGATGCAGGAAACCCGGGATCTGTCTATTTATGGTCAACAACTTCTACAAGCCAGACAATTGTTGTATCTTCAACAGGAACATATAATGTTGTTGTTACTAATATAAATGGTTGTTCAAACACTAATACAATTGATATTACTATTCTTTCTGTACCAGTAGCACCTGTTGCATCTCCCCAAATATCTGCAATTTGTTTAGGTGATACCAATCCTTCATTTAGTGCAAGTGGAACAAATATAGAATGGTGGGGTGATCCTTCTTTTATAAATCTATTACTTGATGGTGATCCATATACTCCATTAATTACAACTCCAGGTACTTATTCCTATTATGTTACACAAACCGTTACTGGTTGCCGTAGTTCTTCTGACACCATTCAGTTTACTATCAATTACACTCCAGTACCTATTGCAAATAATGTTTCTGTTGCTTTTGGAAGTCCTGTTCCTGATCTTACTGCAACTGGAAATAATATACAATGGTTTGACACGTCGATGTCCCTTGTATATAGCGGTAGCCCTTTTCCAACAGGACTTACAGCTATTGGAACTGATACTTTTTATGTTTCTCAAACGATGAATAGTTGCGAAAGCACTCTCGATACAGTAATATTAACAATTTACCCAGGTGCTCCACTTGCAAATGATGAAACTATTTGTTTTGGACAAACAGTACCAGACCTAACAGCTACCGGAACTAACATTCAATGGTTCAGCGATTCTTTATTAACAATGCTTGTTGGTACAGGAAGCCCGTTTGCAACCGGTCAGACAGCTGCAGGTTCATACATTTATTATGTTACACAGACTGTTAATTCGGTACAAAGTCCGGGTGACATTGTAATCCTTACCATTAATTCTATTCCTTCTGCACCGGTTTCTTCAAATCAGAGCACATGTTCAGGAGGAATTGTTCCTGACCTTACGGCAATAGGAACCAATATTCAATGGTACGATTCAACCATGACACCAATCTTCAGTGGAAGTCCTTTCACTACCGGTCAAACAACCGCAGGAACATATATATATATTGTTACACAATCGCTTAATGGTTGCGAAAGCATAGCTATTGCTGATACGCTTACAATATATCCATTGCCATCTACACCAATAACCAGTAACGACACTGCAATTTGTTTTGGAGATTCTGTTCCTAATCTTACAGCTTCTGGAATAAATGTACTTTGGTATGATACTTCGGGTGTCGTTGTTGGTTCAGGAAATTCATTTGCTATTGGGCAGACAGCTCCGGGAATATATTTCTATTATGCAACTCAAACAGATATTTTAACAACTTGCGAAAGTTTGGGAGATATTGTAACAATTACCATCAATTCGTCTATTCCTCCTGTGGTTCAGGATGTAGCTGTATGTTTCGGTCTGCCAGTTCCTCCGCTCACTGCAACCGGTGCAATCATCCAGTGGTATGATACTTCGGGCGTACTTCTTTTTACTGGAAATTCATTCAATACTGGACAATCAGCAGTAGGAACTTACACTTACTATGTAACACAGACCTCTGTTGGAACTTGTGAAAGCCCTAAAGATACAGCATTCCTTATTATAAATAGTCCTCCAACCATTGCTCCAACGGTTCAGGATACAAATGCATGCTTTGGTTCATTGGTTCCTGATTTGGTAGCAACAACAGGTACCTTAATTAACTGGTACAGCGATTCCTTATTAACAAATCTTGTATATAGCGGAAACCCTTTTTCTACCGGAATAACTTTAATTGGAACTTATAATTATTTTGCAACCGATAGTACACCCGGTTGTCCTGAAGGTCCATCAGCTTCTGTTTCATTAATTATTAATGCTTTACCTACAACACTTTCAGTCGGTGACACTTCTGTATGCTTTGGGAATATTGTACCTGATTTAACAGCAATTGGTACAAATGTTCAATGGTTTGATACTTCAATGGTATTAATTTTTACAGGAAATACTTTTGTTACAGGTCAAACAGCTACAGGAAACTATACATACTTAGTAACTCAATCTGATTTAATAACAGGCTGTTTAAGTATTCCTGATTCAGTTACACTTACCATTAATACATTACCTGCAATTCCAATTGCTATAGATACAACTGTGTGTTCTGCATCAAACATTCCGGATCTTACAGCCAACGGCAACAATGTGCAGTGGTATGATACTTTAGGAACGATTGTTTTTAACGGTAATTCATTTGCGACAGGTCAAACAAATATTGGCATATATTCATATTATGTTTCACAAACCGACGTATTATCCGGTTGTGAAAGTTATAAAGACACCTCTGTATTAACAATTCTGCTTTCTCCGCCTGTTCCTACAGCTAATGATGTAGCAGTTTGTACAGGAAACCCTGTACCTTCTCTTACCTCAACAGGAACAAATGTTATGTGGTTTAGTGATGTAGCTTTAACTGTTCTGCTAAACTCAGGAAATACATTTAATACCGGTCAGACAGGAGTTGGAATTTATACATATTTTGTTACCGATAGCATGAGTGGTTGCATTAGCAGTTCAGCAGATTCAGTAACTTTGTTTATTAACCCGGTACCTTTACAACCATTTGCAAACGATTTAACACTTTGTTATGGAGAAATTGCTGATTTAAATTCTACCGGAACAAATCCGCAATGGTATAGCGATGCAACACTTATAAATATTATTGGAACAGGAAACAATTTAAATTTAGGGCAAAAACCAGTTGGAAATTATACTTACTATGTAGCAGATTATGCAGCAGGTTGTGGAAAATCAACAGCCGACACAGTTATATTAACAATTAATCCAAATCCTTTAGTTACAGTAAATACTTTTTCAACCAGTATATTCCCAGGAGATTCCGTAACTCTAGTTGCATATAATGCATTAACTTATATATGGACACCTCCAACTGGACTGAATACTACAGTTGGACCAACTGTAATTGCTTCTCCTAGTACAAGCACAACATATACTGTTATAGGAACTAATATTTATGGGTGTTCATCGGATACAAATATATTTGTTTTGTTAAATCCAATTGGAGTTGAAGAAATAAATATTTCATTAATTGATTTAAAGATTTATCCAAATCCAGCTTCAAAACAATTTACAATAGAGTTTAGTACTTTATTATCAACACCAATTAATATTTATATTAATAATATTGTAGGCGAAAAGGTTAAAGTATTAAATATTGAAAAAACAAATGTGCAAGGTTTGAAAAAATATAAATATGAAATTTCAACCGAAATGTTGGCTGACGGATTTTATTCAATTGAAATTTTAACAAGTCAGGGAACTGTTTCACGAATAATTGTGTTAAAGAAATAAACAAAAACCATATTAATAAATTAATCTACTCTGAATAATGTTACAAATATTATCTTTAAAAACTATTGCTTTATTTTTTATAGTAATTCCTTTAGCTTTATATTCACAATCAAAAGATTCTTTAGTAAACCTAGCAAATGGAATAACAAAATTCAATGAAGGCAACTATGAAGCCGCCGAGATAGAATTTAGAAAAGCTATTGAAAAAAATCCTAAAAATTCTGAATCACATTTCTATCTCGGGGAAATTTGCCAGATTCAAAATGAAAATAAAAAAGCAATGGAGCATTACAATTTATCCATTGAATTGGATAGTACCAACTCAAAAGCTTTTAAGGGAAGAGGAAAACTAAAGGCAAAATTTGAAGATATTATAGGTTCAATTGAAGATTTTGATGTTGCTATTAAATTAGATAAATCTTTTACTGACGCATATTTTAACCGAGGTCTTTCGTATCTGAGCATAAAAGAATATAAATCTTCTATTTCTGATTTTTCAAAAGTTATTTCGTTAAATCCAAAAGATTATCAGGCTTATGTTCAGCGTGGCACAGCAAAGTTTCAAATGAAAGACAACAAAGGTGCTTGTAAAGATTGGAGTAAAGCCGGTGAGTTGGGTTATTTTGACATCTATGAAACAATTAAAAAGAATTGTAAATAATATTGAAAGCTGTTTATAGCTTTACTCCAATAATCAAAATATCATCAATCTGTTCGAATGGTTTATTATCAAAGGGATTAATGTTATTTGTCCAGTCGTTAAATACCTTTTCAATCTCATTTCTTTGTTCGTCCATGGGCTTTTCATGTATTGACACTAGTAGTTCTTTAAATCTGGAGTATTTGAATTTTTTACCCTGAATTCCACCAAACTGGTCAGCAAATCCATCAGTAAAAATATAAAATAAATCTCCTTTATGGAGTTCTACCACATTGTTCTTAAAATCTTGTAATCTATCGCTAATAGCAACGGGCATTTTATCGGGAAATATTTCATCAAACAAAGTTTCTGTTTGTTTATGTAAAATATACATTGAGTTGTTTGCTCCAGCATACTGCAAAAGAACTTTATCATTATTGTATTTAATGCTGACAAGTGCAATGTCCATTCCGTCTTTTTGGCTACCGGAGTCACCAGTCTGTTTTAAAGCGCTGATAATGCCTTGCCGTACATCATTTAAAATTTTATTAGGAAGGATGATTTTTTTCTCATTTACCGCTTGGTTCAATAAAGAATTGTTAAGCATGCTCATAAAGCCGCCAGGAACTCCATGACCTGTACAATCGGCTGCAGCCAATAAATATACGGGTTCATTGTTTTGTACAACTTCGTTAAACCAGTAAAAATCACCGCTTACAATATCGCGGGGTAGGAAAAAAATAAAAGATTCAGGCAAAGCCCTCTTCACTTTTTCTATCTCTGGAAGAATAGCATGCTGAATACGTTTTGCATAGTTAATGCTGTCGGTAATATCTTTGTTTTTTTCTTCAATTACTTCTTTTTGTTTTTCTATTTCTTCTTTTTGCATTACAACTTCAGCTGTACGCTGCTTTACTTTTAATTCAAGTATTTTTTTCTCACGTTTCAGGTTTTTTTCACGTACCCAGATAAATAAAAAAATACATATAATAATAAAAATAACACAAGAAGTGTAAAACCAGATAGAATTATACCATGGGGGATTTATTGTAAAGGTAAATGAAGCGGGTTCTGTATTCCATTTTCCATTAGCACCTGCTGCTATTACTTTAAAAGTATAAGTTCCGGGGGGAAGTACCGAATAATCGCGTTCAGATTGATTTGTGGGCAGTGACCAACTTTCTTCCCATCCTTCAAGCAGAAAACTATATCGAATTTTAGATGGGTTATCTAAAGATATTGCAGATACTTGAAAAGTAAGATGATTCTCGTTGAATGATAGCTCCAAATCATTGGGTAAATTAAACCAAGGGAGAATCGAATCCGATTTCGTTTTCCAATTAACCTCCTTATAATTTAATTTAATTGAAGTAATATTTGTTTTAGGAGAATTTACATTGTTTTTATCAAATTCACAGCTATAACGAGTCAGTCCTTTAACAGTACCAAACCAAATATTCCCTTCTTTATCTTTGTAAATAGCATTGTCGTTACACTCCATTCCCAAGAAACCATCAGACACGTTGTAACTTCTAACAGTAAAATTGTCTCCTTTTTTGTCAAATATAATCTTGTCAAATCCTTTGTCAGTTCCTATAATCATATTTTGTTTGTTTTCAAAAATCATTGATCTGATAGAATTTGAGCTTAGCAAACTGTCGTTTGCAACATTATGTATTTTAATCTTGCTCAGTGTTTTAACATCGTACATATAAATACCGCCATTGGTTCCAATCCAAATGTTCCCATTTGGTCCTTCAACTAATGATTTAATTTCTTTATGTAGCAATCCTTCTACTTCATCAAATGTTGTAATTTTACCGGTACCATCATATTTTGCCAATCCACCGCGGGTGCCGAACCATAAATTTCCTTTCTTATCCTGAATAATTGAGTTAACATCTTTTCCATTTATCTTCATTGTTTCAAGGTCCATACTTAAAAACTTAACTCCATCAAATCTACTTATGCCATCTTTAGAGCCACACCAGATAATGCCATTTTTATCAACAAAAATACAGTAAACACTATTATCGAGAAGTCCTTGTGTATCAGTGTAATTTGTGAATTTTTTACCGTCAAACTTTGTTATTCCCTCGTCTGATACAACTGCCCAGATATTTTTATTAGTTATTGTTTTTCCTGTTGCAACAGAAAGCAAAGAGTTCCCAAGCAAACCATCTTTAATTGTATAGTTTGTAAAAACAGGTTTATCAGTTATTTTCTCTCCTTTTACTAATCCACCTCCACCGGTAGCAAACCAGAAATTTCCAAAAATATCCTGATCTATTCCCTGAATTTTATTACTGGCAAGACCATCTTTTTCGGAATAGTGCGAAAACATATCACCCATAAACTTACATAATCCGTCACCGCTAGTACCTATCCAAATATTACCGGTATTGTCTTCGAATAAAGAAAGTGTCTGATTGCTTGGCAATCCTTCATTTACAGTATAATTTTCGAAAACAAAATTTGAAGTAGAGACAGAGTCTTTCGTTTGTTTAATAAATCGTTGGCGAACAATTCCATTATTAACTGATGCAAACCAAAGTTCATTTTTACTTGAAAGATATATATTCCAAATTTTTTTAGCATAAAATCCATTTAATTTATCATACGAAGTAACTTTTCTTGATAAAAGTTCGAGACCAAAATCCTGTGAGCCGTCTTTTGATGAAGGAGCTATTGTAAAAACTCCCTCTTCCAGTGTTCCAAACCATAGTGTGCCGTTGTTATCTTCTTCAATGGAAAGAATTACGTCACTAGGAATTTCTCTTCCTCCTCTCAAATGGTTAATTTTAAATGTATCTTTTAATAGAGTAACAATGTTCAACCCACCAAAAGTTGCAAGCCAAAGATGTCCTTCTTTATCTTGGTGTATTTTAAAAACAGAATTATTACTAAGACCTTTTTCCGTGCCTATTATTTCAACCCGAAATGAGTCTTTACTCATTTCAATAATTTTAATTAACCCTGCATCATCGGTACCAGCCCATATAGTTCCATTTTTATCTTCGATTAAAGAAAGCACTGTATTGCAAACCAAGCCACAATTTTTTCCAATATTTTTAAATGTATAACCATCATATACTATAATTCCTTCATCTTTTGTTCCTGCCCAAATTCTACCCTTTGAATCTTCAAAAAGTGAGCGAACAGTTACTCCTGAAAAACCATTTTTCTTATTAAATGTTTTAAACTTAATTCCATCAAATCTGCAAAGACCTCCCCCGTCCATTCCTAACCATAAATATCCTCTTTTATCTTGTATAATACTATAAACAGTAGATTGAGGTAATCCACTTTCAAGGGAAAAATTTTGAAAATTATTACGTTGAGAAAAAACCGATATTGGTAAAAGAAAAATTGCAACAAACAAACTAATGAAAACAAATAGCAAAAAACGTAAAAAAAGAATGTTGTTTGTTTTTTTCATTAATTTTTTTAAAATTACAATTACTTTTTAATGAAAAGGAACTGCCCTCCTTCGTCGCCGGTATTTTTAACAGGAGCAAGTTTAGGGCTTTGTTCAGAGTTATTAATAACAGGTATTTTTATTTTATTATAAATCTGGCCAGCATCAAAATACTTGTTCTGGTTTTCGTTAAGTGTTTTTAAAAAGTAATAAGCAAATACAGAATGTCCATCTTTTCCGCCATCCATAACTGGTTCAAGTCCACCAGAAGTCATTGCCTGACGTGAAGATAACCCGTGAACTTCTTTATAATATTTTTCAGATTCTTCAAAAGGAACAGAAACAGTATTTCCCCTGAAAATATCGCCACTAAAGCAAGCATCTGCAACCAATAAAGTATGTTTTGATTTTATACCCCCCAGATAAGTTTGTAAATCGGCATTGGAAATATAATTTGCTGTTGAACTTGTTGTAGCATCAACAGGAACCCAGAACCCCTTGTTCAGTTCCTTTTTAAATTCACCATGTCCGGAATAATAGATAAAAACATTATCCTGTTCTTTTACATTTAGCGTTAACCATTCTAACTGATTTATTATTCCAACGCGTGTTGCCTTTTCATCGTAAAGAGTTTGAAAATTATCGAATTTATACTTTATTTTAAGCATTGCTTCAATCGCTTTTGCATCGTTTACTGCATTTTGAAGTGGAGTCCATGTTCCTTTGTATTTATTTACACCAATAATCAGAGCATAATATTTTCCTATTACCATATCTTTTGATTTGGAAACATTCAATCCTTTTAGCGGGTCCCCACTTCCCCTATATAAAGATACTTCAGGTAATTCAGCTTGTGTAGTAACTTCTGCAAAAGCAATATCAGTTGTTGGAAGGGCTTCATTCATTTTAACTTCAAGTATCTGGTCGTTTGCATTGGTATATGCACCTTCTAAATTCAGTCCAATATTAATTTTAGGTTTGGTATATTCTTTAGTGGCATAAAATTCAACACTTACTTCTTTTTCTTCACCTGGTGCAATTGATGGTATAAGTTCAGAAAGTTTATTTACTGCCATTATACTGGGAGGGAAAATGTAGCTTATTTTAATATTTTTAGCTCCTCCGCTTGAAGTATTTTTCAACTTTAATTTCAGAGTAATTGGAGCACCTGCTTCTGCTTTCCCTGTAGCAGAACTGTATGAATGGCTTGTTACCATAACATAGCTATAACTTACACCACCCCGCGATTGAAAATTAACTTTGAAAGGTGAAGGGTTAAATCCATTTCCTTCAAGAATATCTACTGTAAAATTGCCTGAAGCTGTTTCGAGTAATGAATCTGTAGAAAAGGGTATAGCAATGCTTTTATATTTATCAGACTCAAGATTTCCGATTAGAATTTCTTTTTCAAAATGCAAACCAACAATAGTATTATCAATAGTAACTTTGGCAATTAAATTATAAGCTTGTCCTTTTCCTGAATTTTTTAATACAAAGTTAATTACTGGCTTTTCGGGATTTTCGATAATACCATTGTGATTATCATCATTCATTGTTAAATTGGTTACTGATAACTTTGGTTCGCCAGCATCTTTCATAAATTTTTTCTTTCCTATTTTTAAATTTCCACAATCCCATATTTTCATACTTGCATCATTACTTACAGAAACAAGAAAACTACCTTTTTCAGAAAATGTAATTGCATTAATTTCTTTTTCGTGGGCATCAAATTCTTTAACAAGCTGTTTTGTTTCAATATTCCAGATAGATATTTTTTTATCGGCTCCTGCAACTGCCAAATACTGAACATCGGGGCTTATAGTAACGGAGTTTATTTTTGATTTGAAATTGCTTTCGGCAACTTTATTGCCAGATGCTACTTCCCATATAATTATTGCACCTTCTAAACCTCCGCTTGCAATGTATTTTCCATCGGAACTCCAAGTAAGGGCTGTAACTTCTTTAGAATCTGCATTTAAAGTAGTTTTTATCTGACCTGTTGTTGCATCCCATATTTTAATTGTATTATCAGATGAGCCGGAAGCTATGCTTTTACCATCAGGGCTATAAACTACAGCATTTACAGCTTTTGTATGTTCTCTTAAAGTTAATGAAGAACCACCAGAAATGCCATCCCATATTTTTGCCGTATTGTCTTTAGACCCGGTAACGATATAATCATTAATAGGATTAAATGAAAGCGATGTAATGTCAAGAGAGTGTTCTTTTAGAATTTTTTTAATCTTCCATTCAGTAGCATCAAAAATTATCAATTTGCCATCAGTAGAACCTGTAGCAAAATATTTTCCATTAGTACTGAAAGCAGTGACAGATACAGGTGATGCTTGAGCAAAAACCTTTAATTTATCTCCCGATTTAACATCCCATACTTGTGCTCGCTTATCCGTTCCACCGGTAACCAAAAAAGTAGCATCGCTATTTATGGCTACTGTAAGAATTTCGCTGGCATGTGCATTTTCTTTGTTCTTTAATAAATCTTGAGAGAAGGACTCTCCATACCAAATTGTTAACAATATAAATAAAAACAATAATCTTTTCATTTTAATAAAATTATTTTATTTAAAAAATACTAAATATATAAATACAAAATTATTAAAAAAACAATTATAAAAAATTATCTATCAATAAAAGTATATTTTATTTATATTTGCATTTTAAAAAAAATATTATTTTTGTTTTAATATTTTAATTTTTAACATATCTTTCGGAAGAAATAAATTGTAATAAGATTCGAATTATGAAAAAAATTCTTACATTAACATCAGTTTTATTCATTGCTAATATTTGCTTTGGCCAGAATCCTGATTTTATTTATACTTCGACTTGTTTTGGTTCACAAACTACTTTAGTTGGCTCATCATCTTTGATGGATGCCGATGTCCAGTTGTGGCAATGGGATATTGATGGGAATGGAACTTATGATTATTCCGGAAAAACTATTGTTTATCTTTTTATTTCAAATGATACTATTTCTGTTACTTTAAAAGTTATCCCTATTGTTGGTTCTGTTGATTCCATTACTAAAAATGTAATTATTGATCCTTTACCAAATGTAAATTTTCATGTTGATAATCTTTGTGCTTTTAAAAATGCTACTTATTATAACCAGTCAACTATTGCATCCGGAAGTATTAATCAGTTTCTTTGGGACTTTAATAATGACGGAATTACTGACGAAAACTCAAATGATACTATAAATTATATTTGTGGTCCAGCTCAATCTTATGTAACAAGGCTAACATGCGTTTCGGATAAAGAGTGTAGTGCTTTTGCCACTAAAACAACTGAAGTTTTTCCTCAACCAACAGCTTCCTTCTCTGTATCAAATGCTTGTATTGATGACAGCACTTTATTTACAAATACATCCAATATTTCTTCACCTGATTTCTTTTTATGGGATTTTGGCGATGACGAAGCCTCTGCAGATGTTTCACCAAAACATAAATATTCTGTTTCGGGTAACTATATTGTTACATTAATTGCATCAACAACTAACGGTTGCCGTGATACAAGTGATATAGTAAATGTTGCAATAAACCCAACTCCAGATATTTTTATTACCTCTCAAAATAATGATACCATAATAAACAATGGCGGTGAACAAATAATGCTGTTTGGGAATGGAGCAGGTAATTATTTATGGTGGAATGGTTCACAAAATCAAGGTGTACAAGTATTCAACGGTGGCGTTTATTGGGTAATTGGCACAACTCCTAATGGTTGCCAGGGAACAGATAGTATTACTATTTATCAAGGTACTCAAGAGGAACTTTCTCTTGTTTCCAACATCCTTACTCCAAATGGTGATGGATTTAATGACTATCTTAAGTTCAATAATATAGAAACTTATTACTGTTGTGAACTGGAAGTTTATAACTTGTGGAACGTTAGGGTTTATTGGGAAGATCATTGTTATCGTAACGATTGGGGTTGCACACTTGGAAATGGAATGATTCTTCCTGAGGGACCTTATTATTATATTATTAAAACAGACCAACTAACTTTTAAAGGAAATATTAATATTCTAACAAAGTAAATTAACAGGAAAAAATAACATTTCAAAAGAATGAAAAAGATACACCGCCTTTTATTTTTATTGACAATTGTTTTTTGTTTAGTGCAAAATAAAGTAAATGCACAACAAATATTTTTAAGCAATCAGCATATTGTTAATAAATACTCTCTTTCTCCTGCCTATGCCGGCACAGGTGAACTTTTTGGTGTTTTCGGTTCCTATCGCAGAGATTGGATGGGGGTTTCTGGAGCACCTGAATTGAAGGTTATTTCTGCAAATGGTTCCGTCTGTAAAAATATGGGGTTAGGTGGAAGTATTTCTGCACAGCAAGCTGGTATTTTCACCAATCTTTCGGCTATGTTAAGTTATGCTTATCATGTTAAACTTTCGGGTTCAAGTTTTTTAAGTTTTGGTTTAGGGATAGGTATTCTTGAAAAACATCTTGATTTATCAAATAATGAATCCATCAATGATCCTTATGTATATACTGTGGATAGAACCTCATCAATGCTGGATGCCAGTTTTGGGATTTTGTTTCGGTATAAAAATCTGAGTTTTGGTTTTGGATCACCCAGAGTATTATCAAATAAAGAATCTGAAAGTAGATTTATTTGGACAAACAGGCAGGTTCATTTACAGTATAAATTTTCTTTTAATAACACCTGGGCCGTTGAGCCAACTATTCTTTATTTACCAAAAGAACCACAGTTTGCAGAAATTAGTCTTCCTATTATTTATCAACAAAAGATTTGGCTAAATCTACTTTATAAAAAATCTAGTATGGGAATCGGAGTGGGTGCAAAACTAAAATCCAACTTCGTTTTTAATTATACGTACGAATTGTATCAACGAGGTATTGCAAGTAGTTCTGGTGGCACACATGAAATTACACTTGGTTGGAAATTAATAAATAAAAAGAATGATGGTCAGCCAAAACCTGACAATAAAAAACCCTATTACGACTGGGTTAACAAATAAAAGTTGTTAGTTTGAGGGGTTCTAAAAATTAGATTTTTCGAGGCGGGCAAGATTTTAAAATTTAAGCTCCGGGGCTAATAGACAAAAATAATGCTAAATTCTTCTGAATGGCTTGTATTTATTAGCTTTGCAGCATTTTAAAATTATGAGTAAAAAATCTGCATTTTCTGTAGTTCAAAAATCACAAAGAAAAATGGATATGTTAAGGGCATACATAAGGTATAAATGTTATTTATATAATCGTCAGTTTATACTTAGAAAAGGTATTAGACCCCAGTGAATTATGGCATGAATATAGTTCTGGAAAACAGACATATACACAATTATCTAAAAAATATAATTGTTGTTCCATGACTATTCAACGTAAAATCAATAATGTAGTTCTTGAAAAGACATCAACATTTAATAGTGTAGTAAATTTAATTATTGATACTATCTAGTCGTCCCTTAAAAAGTATTAAACGCATTAATTATCAAGTATTTAAGTTAATAATAATCCATTTTTATTTGCAAGAAATATTAGTAAACTTGTTAAAACCTTGTATATTTTAATAGTTTCTTAAATGTAAAAAGGTTAATTATTTTCTATACTTTTTAATCGAAGCGGTGCGGTGGGCTGTCCACGAAGTGTGCGAACTACAATTTTTGGGCTAATTATACACGGTGTTACAACAAAGCTATTCCATCTATTAAGTTATTTATTTAGAATTAGTTAAAAAATTGGAGTTGGACTTCGTGGAGGGTTTTTTGTTTCTTTTTTGGTGGTGAAAAAAGAAAAATAAAAAAATCTAAATTAAAATTACCAATGACTTTAATTTTTAAAAAGGGTTTTTAAGGTTTGACTATCTACTTTGGACGAAAGTTTGGCGTGATGGTGTTTAAAGTCAGCCTATCAGGAGTTTATCTTTTAAAGAAGTATGTAAAATACGAAACGAATGAACTATATCTTGATGGTATCAAAGAAATTTCACGAAGAGGCGTTTTATTCAAGCTATTATTTGTGATGGGCGTAAGGGCTTATTAACACTATTTGAAGGTATTCCTATACAAATGTGTCAGTTTCATCAGATACAAACAGTATTGCGGTATTTGACTAAAAAACCAAAGCTATAAGTTGCAAAAGAACCTCAATGAGTTTGCTTAAAACTTACAAAAGTTAACAAAGTAGAATTTGTTAAAGAATTAGATGCTTGGCATTTAAAATGGGAAAATTGTTTACAAGAGCGAAGTATGTCAAGTAAAACTGGAAAAAGTTTTTACACGCACGAAAGATTACGTAGTGCTTATTGGAGTTTAAGGCGAAACTTACCTTGGTTGTTTACATTTGAACAATATGCAGAGTTAGAGATACCAAATACAACAAACGCTTTAGATGGCTCGTTTTCAGACCTTAAAAATAAATTACGTAATCACAATGGTTTATCTTTGGAACGTAAAAAGAGATTTATTGATGGGTTTTTTAAGGCATAGGCGGGTTCAAGAAATATAATGGATTGCTTACTGTTAATAAGGCAATCCATTACCATTGATATTTCCGTCACCCGTTAAATGTATCCTTAATAGGTTGCTCCCCAGCAGAGCCTATTTCTGTTTAGTTTGACAGGGCAAATATAATATGTGTTTTTAGATTATAAGAAAAAAATGTAAAAAATTGAGCATTAATTTTGTCCATTACACCATTTTATTAATATAAAAATTAATAAAAAGTTAGCGTTGAAATACATTATTATAGCGAAAGAATAAAAAAATAAGCGTAAGATAAGTAAATGTGATTTTTTCTTTGTTATAAATAAATATGTATTTTATTTGCAACTATAAAATATTTAAAAATTTATTAACTAAAATCTTAAAAAATGAAAACAAATTACATTAAGTTTATTTTTATGCTGTTTGCTTTGGCAAATTTTGGCATTTACCAGGTAAAAGGTCAGATAACATATCTGAGTGGTACCGGTACTAATAATTGTGGAACAACTGCTGGTACCAACGGTACTAATGTTACTTTTATTGGATGTGGGGCAGGTAATTATAATCAATACGGTAGAAATAATTCATTTATTGGTTATGAAGCGGGTTACTATAATATTAATGGCAATGAAAATGTTGCTGTTGGATATCGTGCTTTATATTTACAAATGTTTCCTGATTCCACAAACAGTTATAATGTTGCATTAGGGAATTATTCACTTTTTAATGATACTATAGGAATTAAAAACACTGCAACAGGACATGAAACATTGAAAAATAACATATCAGGAAATAACAATACGGCTTCAGGTTACAACTCTGGATTTTCTAATAGCAGTGGCTCAAACAATACGTTTTATGGCTATAAATCGGGTTATGCAACAACGGTAGGCTACAATACATTTTTAGGTTCAGAAAGCGGTGTTACAAATTCAACAGGTACAAATAATACTTTTATAGGCAATACAGCAGGCCGGGCCAATACTTCAGGAACATTAAATACATTTATTGGTGATTCTGCAGGTGTTTTAAATACAACAAACAGCTATTCTACATTTGTTGGAGCAAAAGCAGGAAAAAGTTCGACAGGTGCAAGTAATACTTTTTGCGGCTACAAGTCTGGTTATTCGAATACTACGGGTGCTAGCAATGTTTTTATTGGTGATAATGCAGGGTACCTAAACACTACAGGCTCTTATAATACATTTAACGGCCAAAATGCAGGGCGTGCAAATACAACAGCACAAAAAAATGTTTTTATTGGACAACAAGCGGGTTATAACAATACTGCCAGCTACAATACAATGGTTGGCATGGGTAGTGGTAATGCCAACACTTCAGGAACATATAATACTTTTTTAGGTTATGTTTCAGGCTATAGTAATACAGGTGGAAATAATACTTTTCTTGGATTTCAGTCTGGTTACACTAACTCTTCAGGTGATAACAATACTGCCGTAGGATGGCGTGCGGGATACACAATAAGTACCGGAGATTCCTGTACTTTCGTAGGCTATAATGCAAATGCAAATTCTGGCACTTTAAACAACTGTGCTGCTTTTGGATATGGTGCAACAGCATCGGCTTCAGATAGGATGTATTTTGGCAATGCCAATGTTACAGGTTGTTATAATTATACAGGCACTTGGGGTAGCTATAGTGATGGTCGTTTCAAATTTAATGTTCAGGAAAATGTAAAAGGTCTGGAATTTATAAAGAAACTTCGTCCGGTAACATATCAGTTAAACACACAGCAACTGGAAGCATTTATTAACCCGAATGCTCGTCAGCATACTGATAGTTTGGGAAATGTTATAGCTTCCCCTACAGCCGATTATTCAAAATCTAAGAGTATCGTTCACTCTGGATTTATTGCCCAGGAAGTAGAACAGGCGGAAAATGAATGCGGTTTTACATCTTCTATTGTGACCAAACCTTCCAATAATAACGATCCTTATGCTTTATCTTATAGTGAAATAGTAGTTCCATTAGTAAAGGCAATACAAGAACAACAAAAAATGATTGAAGAGTTGCAAGCAAAAGTAACAAGTTTACAAGGAATGGGGGAATCTACTTTTCAAGATCAAAATGAATCTATTACAACGTTACAAGTAGAACTCGCTAATAATAATCAAGTAGTACTTTATCAGAATGAACCTAATCCATTTGGAGAAAAAACGGTTATTCGTTATTTTATTCCGGAAAATATAAATGGGAAAACTTTTATTATATTTTATGATACGTACGGAAAGGAAATGAACAGAACTGAAATTACAATCAAAGGATTTGGTAATTTAGAAGTGGATACGGAAAATCTTGCTTCTGGAATATATTCATACAGTATTAATATAAATAATAATGCTATTGATACAAAGAAAATGATAAGGAATAAATAAAAATCTTAAAATTATTTTAAAAGAGGCTGTCTTAAAAGAACTGCCTCTTTTTTTATTTTGTTAGGAAGACTTTGAGTTTTGAATTATATAAAAAATGAATAGAAGTATTATAAATTTTTTTTTCTGTATAAAGTAACTTTTACTCCAAAATATGACGGTTTTGAGTAAAATAATTTGAAAATATAGGAAAAATACCGCTAAAGGCAATTTAAAAAAATGACTTTAGAATAAAAAATATTAGCGTTAGATTAAAAAAAATAGCTTAGGATAACTAACCTTAAAAATTACGCCCTTAATTATAAATATATCTTTTATTTGTTTTTATAAAATTAAGATAGTTAAAGAAATTTTAACAAATGTTTTATTCTTCAAATAATATTGAATTTAAAGTTGCAAACCTAAAAATTTATATATCATGAAAAATTATCTTGCCTTTGTTCTCTTTCTGGTGATTTTTTTATCTTATTATAATAAATCAGAAGCACAAGGAATTCGAGTGGATACATCGGGTGTTGCCGTAAATTTTGATGACTCATCCCCAGATGCTTCGGCTATACTTGATGTAAAATCAACATCTAAAGGTCTGCTTGTTCCAAGATTAACAACAGCCCAAAGAAGCGGTATTACAAGTCCTGCAACAAGTTTGTTGGTCTTTGATACTGATTTAGAGCAATTCTTTTATTATACAGGATCAGCATGGAAAGTCGTAAGTTCTAAATTAGATGCAGGTAAATTATTTGTAGGTAACGCAGGTGGTTTTGCATCTGCCCGCACAATGTCAGGTGATGCAACCATTGATTCATTAGGAGTAATAACAATTGCTTCAAATGCAATCACTACCACAAAAATTGCAAACAATGCAGTTGACGGGACTAAAATTGCGATGGGGAGCGATGCTAACGGTGATATAATATATTATAATGGTACAGACTATATAAGACTTGCAATAGGAAGTTCCGGTACATTTCTAAAATCCAACGATACAATCCCATCTTGGGGCACAGCTTTGTCTTCTTTAGGTGGACTGACAGGTACTACACAAACATTTGCAGCAGGAACAACAGGTACAGATTTTGGGATATCTTCGGCTGGAACCACTCACACATTCAATATTCCAGTAGCAAGTGCAACAAATACCGGAAAATTGTCGAGTACAGATTGGAGTACATTTAATAATAAGTTAAGTACTGCGGTAACATCTTTAGGTGGACTTACCGGGACAACCCAGACATTTGCTACAGGTACAACAGGTACAGATTTTGGAATATCTTCGGTTGGAACCACTCATACATTCAATATTCCGGTTGCAAGTGGAACAAATACTGGGAAGCTGTCAAGTACAGACTGGACAACTTTTAATAATAAACTTGGAACCTCTTTGACTAGTGCAAAAATATGGGTAGGAAATGTTTCTAATATTGCAACAGCTGTAACAATGAGTGGTGATGCTACATTATCTAACGCTGGAGCATTAACTATTGGTTCAAATGCTATAACAAATACAAAGATTGCTGACAATGCTGTTACAGGAGCTAAAATTGATTTAACCAGTAATGCAACCGGTGATTTAATGTGGTATAATGGAACTGATTGGGCAAGATTAGCAGCTGGAACTACGGGAAGACTTCTGAAGGCAAACGGAGCAGCAACACCAACATGGTTACTTGCAGCTGGTGGGGTAAATATTAGTAATGACTCAATATTATTAGGCGGAACATTAAGTAAAAATACTACGATTACGCAAGGATCAAATAGTTTTACTTTATTAAATAATGGTACTGCAAATACAACTTTTAATTTAAGTAGTACAGGTGATTTTGATATTCAGGATAATGGAACAACTAAATTCTTTGTTAGCGATGCAGGTAAAATTGGTATAGGAACTAATGCTCCTACATCAACATTCTGTATAGGAGGAGCAGGTTCGAGTTCAATAAATGCAAATATTATAAGTACTCTTAATGCAAATGGCTCAAAAGGATTATATGTTGAAGGTGTTGCTCCTACAAGCGGATGGTCATATGGGATATATGGATATATTAGCAATTCCGGATCGAACAGTTGTGTCGGAGTATATGGAAATGCTATACGTTCATCAGCTACAAGTTCTGGTCGGTCATATGGACTATACGGTTATGCTGGTAACTGTACAAATGGTTATAACTATAGCGTGTACGGTTATTTAGGAGGTTCCAACGATGGTGCAGCGGTTTACGGTACAACATCAGGGGATGTAGGTATCAGTGGAAAATGGGCAGGGTATTTTAATGGAGATGTGTATATTAGCTCGAAACTTGGAGTAAATACAACATCTCCGGCATATAAGATAGATGTTCCAAATGACACTGTTCGTTTTAAAGCAGTCTTATATACTTCTGATCAAAGATTAAAAGATAACATATTACCTGTTCAAGGTAGCATGGTAAACAAACTTTACCAATTAAGTGCAAAAACATATAATCTCAAGCCATTACCAGGAACTATGCCTCTAATGAATATAAGTGATACATCTGTAGTAACTGCACCTCTATTGCCATCAAACACTTATTTAAACAAAAAAAGTATAGGTTTTATAGCTCAAGAAGTTCAACAAATATTCCCTGAAATTGTAAGTGTAGACAAAAATGGATATTATTCTCTTGATTATATTTCATTAATACCAGTAATTGTTGAATCTGTAAAAGAACAAAAAACGTTAATAGATACTCAATCTCAAACAATTATTGATTTGAATACACAAATTCAGACATTAACAACAAAAAACAATGAGCTTGAACAAAGGCTTTTAGAATTAGAAACAAAGTTAAATAACCACTTGCAGAATTAAATAAACTGATGTAGACTTTTAAAATTAATTAGATGAAACTACTTTATTAATCAGGCGACTATGATACTAAATAAAATCTCTTACCTGTTAATTCTTATATGTCTGCTATCTCTTTCCAGAACAGCTAATGCTCAGATCTATATTGAGGATACGACAATTACCAGTGGTTATCATAATTTTTCTTATCCAGACACAATAATTTCTCCAAGCGTTTCAAGTAAACCGGTATTAATTTCATCAACAGCTCAAGTTGAATATGTGTCTAGTAAAATTATTCGGCTAAAAAATGGTTTTAAAGCTAAAGATTTTTCAGGATCGGGATATTTTTCAGCACATAGATATATTGCAACCAATCCTGAAATTTCTGCACAAATTCATCATGTTGAACTTGACAGTTCTTTATTAGGATATATTATTTCAAGTGCTTCTGGAGCAATGCCTCCTTATTCTTTTATTTGGAGCAGTGGTGAAGATTCATCCTCTATATATAAGCTTTTTGCGGGACGTTATACATTAACTGTTTCAGATTATTATAATCATTCTGCTACTGCATCTTTTGACGTATTAGTTGATGCATCATGGACAGATACAGTCGGAGTTTTATATTTAGCTGACACTATTAAAAAAACAACCTCAGATGGATGGACAAGTGGTGCGTGTTCGCGAAATATCTTGAAATCTAATGAAGAAGGACGTGTTCAATATATTATAAAAGAAACCAGTTATAATTCCTGGAAAAGAATTTTCGGACTTTCCGAACGTAACTGGAGCGTAACAGCCGACTCTATAAACTATGCTTTTAATTTAAAGTACGATAGTCTTAAAATTATTGAAAAGGGAATACTTATAGGCACATACGGAACGTATGCAACAGGTGATACTTTAATAATAGTGCGTGAAGAAAATAAAATTAAGTACTATAAAAACTCAAATCTTTTACATGAGACAAACACAACAATGAGTAAGGAGTTGATAGCAGATTGTTCAATATGGAAACAATATGCATGGTTTAAAGGGATGAAAGTGTCATTTGGTAATTATCCTCTTCTTTCGATAAATACCCTTTTATTGGACACTTCTTATAATTACTCTGTTTTAGGTCAGGGATTAGATAGTACTTATGCTACAGGAAATAAAAGGGAATTCTGGCTTACCCGTATTCTTCCATCAGATTCTGCAACATTTGTTTTGACTTTTAAGCACAGGACAGATCCATCGGATACATTACATCTTGAATTTGTAATAAATAATGATTATCAGATCAGTGATTTGATTGGAAAGATTGATAGTTCAGGATATGTTCAAACTATACTTTTGGATAGTTCATTTTACTCTATTGATAATGACCATGATCTTACTTTTTTTAATGGTGATACAACACTTGAGATTTTTGACTCAGTATTGGTGAGTTTGCAACTTGATCATGGCTTGGTAATGAGTCCTGACAATGATGGAATTTATGATAGCCTGAAAGTAACAGGCATGTTAGATAAAATCAATATTTATTCTATTACAGTCAAGGACTTAAGTGATAATACTATTTTTACAACTGTCGATAAAACAGAGTATTGGGATGGGAAGGTAAGTGGGGTTCTTGTTACAAGGGGGGTATATAAATACATATTAGTGGCTGATGATAAAACTCTAAATGGTCAATTTTTAGTAGAATATTAATAAAATAAAAATAATATTATGAAACGAATACATTTAATTTTGATAGTTTTCGCTGTAATCCTTGCAGGAAATCTAGCAATAAGTAGTATAAGTTTTTTCAAAACGCCTAAGATTGGTTTTGTTCGTTCACAGGAATTAATTTATGGATATATTGGAATGAAAGATGCCAAGAACCTCTATAATGATAAATTTCAGGTTTGGAAAGCTAATCTTGATACACTTCAAAAAGAGTTCAAGTTCCGGCGGGAAGATTTTAATAAGAATATGAAGAATCTTTCATCTGGAGATCGTAACATTGCAGAGCAAGACTTGAGAAAACGTCAAGAAGAGGTTATACAATATACTCAGACTGTAAACCAACAAGCAAAAGAGCAAGAGAATAAAATGCTCGAAGGAGTGTTGAATCAAGTCAATTCTTATGTTCAAAGCTATGGTTTAAAAAATGGATTTGAAGTGATTCTTGGCACAACCACTTCTGGAAGTGTTTTGTACGGGGATAATGCTATTGATCTTACAAATAAAATCTTACTAGAATTGAACAGTCAGTATAAGAACAAATTATAAATCAACATGAAAAAAATTCTGACTTTGTTATTTCTGTTTGCGTGCTTTTTATACAGTTGTAAAAAGCAAAGTATTAATTCAATGGATGACTACCTAACTTGGTTGAATGACTCTGAAAACGGTTTGATGAAGGAAAGAATTATTAATGGATTGCAAATTAAAGTAAAATATTTACCGCCGGATTATTTGTCGTTAAAAGATAAAAGTTCAAGAAATACTGATAGTCTAAAAGATTATTATTCACATTCACTTTCTTTTTTGCTTTCGATAAATCCAGAGCAGGTTAATCAAAAGGATATAGTGTATCGTGAAGTGAATGATTATAGTGATTACAAAGCTAGAATTTATCAGTTATCATTTCGATTAGATGAGCTGATTTCAGTTGAAATTGAAAACATGAAGATTACACCGGTATTGACTTCATTTGAGAATGTTTATGGAATAAAACAAGGTAGAGATATAATAGTTGTTTTTACACCATCAGATGAAAATCAAGCAAAGATGATTGCATCTGGGAATATAGATTTCATTTTTAACGATGAAATATTTAAAACTGGAATAAGTCACTTTCAATTTATAAGGAGTGATATTGAAAATGCTCCTGCAATAGATTTTTCAAATAAACAGATGTAAACTATGAACCGATTCAAGTTACGATACAGTATTATTAAAAAGGTAGCAATTTTTATGGCTGTCAACATGTTGGCGCAAATTGCTTTTCCAACGGTAGCACTTGCACTTACTAGTGGTCCAAGTCAACCTGAATTTTCGAGCTTTGAACCAGTTGCAACAACAAACATGGTCAATGATTTTAGTGGTGATTTTGTTTATAATATTCCTATTGTTGAAGTTCCGGGAGCTAATGGGGCTGGTTATCCGCTTACTCTGTCATATCATGGAGGAACAACTCCCGAAGAAGAATCATCGTGGGTGGGTTATGGATGGACAATGAATCCTGGTGCTATCAATCGCAATAAAAAAGGATACCCTGATGACTGGAATGGGCAAACTGTAACAACATTTAACCAAACTCCTTCAAATAAAACAGCAACTGTTGGTGGTAGCGTAAATGCTGAATTTTTTAGTGGTGATTTGGGATTTGGTTTAAGCGGAAGCCTTCGGTTTAACAATTTTAAGGGATTTGGTTATACAACTGGTTTCGGTTTAAGTTTTGATGATGGCTCTGTTTCATTAGGTTATCATATTGCTGATGGAGATGGCAGTTTTTCTTTTGCAGTATCACCAGCTGGATTGCTAACTGAACCAAAAGAAAAAGCTAAGACAGGAGAAAAAACAACTGAAGGTAGTGGTTCTAAAGTAAAAACTAAATTGAAAGTTCAAGGTCCTACTTTAGTTGGTACATTAGATAAATTACCAGGTAGTTCATATGGATATCTAACTCGTAATAGTGCTGAAAGACCTTCAGCTGTTACAGGTTTTTCTGGAGATGATTACAAATTGGATATTGCAGTTTGTGGTACGCCTTATATTCTACAAATAGGGGGTTCATTTGACGCATGGGGGAGTTATACAGTGCAGACAAACTGGCCTGCAATAAATAACTCATCTTATGGTTATATGTATTCTGAAAATGCAACAAATGGTTTGATGGATTATCATCTTGAAAAAGCTACTCCATATAAAAAAAGAGATGTCTTTCTTGGTGTACCCATAAATGATGCTGATGATTATGGTGTAACAGGAGAGGGTTTATCTGGGGGGTTTCGAATGTTTACTCACAAAGTAGGTAATTATCAACCAAATAATGTTACAAGTATTACAAGGCATTGGTCGGTAGGTGTTGAAGTCGAATTGGGAATGGACTTTGGTGGTGGAATAGATATTCCTATAGGATGGCAAAAACTTGAACAAGAAGCATGGAATGGAGATTTAACTTTTACTAGTGAAGGATCAAATGACTATGATGAACCTGTTTTTTGTAGGTTTAACAACGATCTAGGAGGATATGTACAATACGGAACAAGCGACCAAATTACCAGAGGAGGTCTTTCAAGTGATGAGATGATACTTGATAAAAACCAACGAAGTGGCAGGTCTTCTTATATTGGTTATAATACTATTGCAAAAATGCAAGACTATTTTGTTTATGGAAGTGATTCTATTCATTACAGAAGTTTTTCTAAGGATACAGTTCTTAATAAATTTATTGATAGAAGTGAAAGTTGTCTTCAGTCTCAAATTGGAGAATACTCAATAGTTAATGAAGATGGATTACGTTATTCCTATTCTTTACCTGTTTTTTCACGTAATGATAAAAACTTAGCATACGGAATTCCTTCTTCTCTTGCATGGAATGATAATTCTTATTTGGTCTACCATAATGTAACGGGGTCACAAACTTCTATTGTCGGTGAAACATATAATTCGCCATATGCTACTACATATCTTCTGACTGAGATAACATCACCTGATTATATAGATAGAACAAATAATGGTCCTTCTGATGATGATTTCGGGGGTTATACTCGATTTGCTTATAATAAAGAATATGGTTCTAAATTAAAGACAGGAACTGACTCAACCTGGTATAAATGGAGAATACCTTACAATGGGTTATTATATCAGAAAAGTGATATTTCTAATCCAACTGATGATTTAGGAACAGTTTCGGAAGGAGAGAAAGAGATATACTACCTTGATTCAATCATTACAAAAACTCACGTTGCTGTTTTCGAAACCTCCGATAGAAGTGATGCAATTGGAGCAGTTCACAACCGCGAAAAAGCATCGGCGACACAAACTAAAGGAACTCAACACCTAAAAAAACTTGACCGTATTAAATTATTTGCCCGAAACGGTAACCAATTAAAACTTATTAAAATAATTAATTTTTCTTATGATTATTCACTTTGTAAGGGTGTTATAAATCAAGATTATCCTCAAACATCTGGAAAACTTACATTAAAGAAAGTATGGTTCGAATACGAAGGGATATACAATTCGAAGATTAGCCCTTATGAGTTTGATTATCGTTATCCTGAAACTGAGTACCCTAGCGAATACAGTTCATTGAATGTGGATACTTTGGTAACTGGTGGTGATACTTTGAAACAGAATCCTGATTACAATAAATATAATATTGATGCTTGGGGTAATTACCAATTTAGTGGTAAAGAGCGGTATGATTCTATGAAAACATGGATTGACCAGACTCCTGCTCTTAACTTTGATCCTGGAGCATGGCAACTTAAAAATATTATACTTCCTTCCGGAGGGGAAATTCACGTGCAATATGAACAAGATGATTATTGTTATGTTCAGAATAGAGACGCTCATGTTATGGCAAGTTTAACAGTGGTTGATGATAATATGTATTATTTGAATTGTTCTGAAATGGGAGTTTATACTTTGGCTGAGAAGCAGGAACTTGTAAATAAAATCAATGAAATATACGCAAATCAAGCAAAAAGAATTTATTTTAAATTTCTTTATAAGTTGGTTGGAAATACCCCTCCAACGTTAATCGAATCAAAGTGTAACAATGAGTATATCACAGGCTATGTGTATATTCAATCTGCTGCAATTGATGGGTCAAATAATGTTTATATTGAACTTCCGAACAATCCTGATGACAAATATCTTTTGCCGGAAAAAGTTTGTAAAGATTTTGTACATAAAGAAAGAGCAGGTTTGTTAACAACTATCGGAGATTGTGGTTGTAATGTAAATGTTTTTTCAGATGACAATCCAATTCACGTTGTAGATCGATTGACAAATTACCTGTTTAATCTGGATTTGTCTTATTCAACTTGTAATACAATGAATCCTGCCTTATCGTATTTTAGAGTTCCAATCGTAAAGGATAAAAAAGGTGGAGGAATTCGAGTTAAAAGAATAATGTTATATGATAATGGTATAGAAAGTGGTAATAGTTCACTTTATGGAAGCGAATATACATACAAGTTTTATGATACTAATCGTAAACGCTGGCGCAGTAGTGGTGTTGCCACAAATGAACCTTCTACTATCCGGGAAGAAAATGTTCTTGTTGAAGCAATAGAAAGAAACCATCAAACATGGTTAGATAAAATACTTTCTGGTACTGATAAAAAACAAACTGAAGGCCCTTTAGGTGAAAGTCTTTTGCCATCTCCATCTGTAGGTTATTCCAGAGTAGTAGTAAGTAATATACATAGTGGTGTTACATCTCCAGGATATACAGTAAAAGAATTTTTAACTGCGTATGATAAACCATTTGAATGCGAGATGACAGAAATTCATGAAATTCCGCTTTATATTCCGCCAGTTCCAATTTACAATATCAGTTTGTATGTGAATGATTTAAAAAGTTCACAGGGCTTTTTATTTAAAACTAATGCTATGCATGGAAAACCAGAGTCGACTTCCAGTTATGCAGGGAATTATTCATTTGAACAAAATGTAGAGAATGCATCTGGTATGCTTGTATCTTCTGAGCAATATACTTATTTTGAACCTGAAGAAGAGTTACCGGTCATTGAAAAACTTTCAGATTTCGAGAAAATTGGTAATTTAAACGACTTACCTAAACTTCCTTTAGGTAAAGAATCTGATCTTGTAATTGAAACCAGAAAAATAAAAGACTGGAATAATGCAATCTCTCTTGAAATGGATATTAGTGTTGGTTATACTCCACCAGCAATATTTTTATTCCAATTGACCTTTGCTCCCTATATTAATCTAATGAAGTCTTATTTATATTCTCATGCTACAAGTAGAATAATATCTTATCCGGCAGTTGTTAAAAGTGTTCTTTCATATAAAGATGGTATATATCATCTAACAGAGAACAAAGCTTTTAACAAAGAAACAGGTAAGCCAATAATTGTTTCAACCAGAGATGGATTTGATAAGATGGTATCTGCTCAATTTAATGGTACATACAAATCTGTGACTATTCCAGCCTCTTTAGTTTATGAAAACATGGGGCAAAAAGCGGCGAATGAAAGATTGTATATCCCTACTTCTGGTCATATTACCTTAAAACTACAACAAGATGTAAATGATAATTTTTATATCTCTGTAAATGCTTTAGATACTACTATAGTGTGCAAAAACGTTTCAAAACTAGCCCCAGGCGATCTCGTTTTAGTAAAGAAAATTGCCACACCATCCTCGGCGCTTTTCAATATACTATCTGTTTCCGGATCACGTATTGACCTTAAAAAAGTTTACTATTCGCCTGTACCAACATTTGTGGGCGATGATATTTCTGTTGAGGTTATTCGAAGTGGGCATACAAATCAATTAAATGCTGTAGCTGGTACATTTACAACTTATGGTGCTGATACGGTTAAGGTAGATACACTTATGGAGGATGTAATCTTAAACCGTCAATCATTGCCAGAGTTTCTTAATCAGGAATTTGCCAATAATGATACACTGACTGCGAATGATATACTTGCCGCTGTCCCTAACTCAACATTATATGGAATTGTTTCAGGCGATACAGTTATTGTTTCACATAATGGGGATACACTTTATTTTACTATTAAAAATGGAGCAGTTATTAAATGTCAGGATTTCTTCTATAATGCATCTTCTGACATTGGAACCTTTGTTCTTGATACAAATATTTCACAATTGGCATACTTGTCGAGCGGTATTTGGCATCCTCAACCTCAATATCCAAGTTGTTTGAAATTTGCAACAGATTCTATACGTACAGTAACATTTAAGCATGTTGTTGCTTCAGGTGCACAAATCTACACAAACTACTGGCCTTATGATACGCTCAGATACTATCCTTACAATACTTTCGAAGCAAACGATTACGAAAGAGGTTTCCTAGGCAAGTGGAGAACTGAATCAATATATGCATACAAAACACCAATTAAGAGTGTACAAACAGATTCTTTATTAAATTATCAGACAGGTATGTACGATATGGAGTTGTTTAATTGGAAATACCCATCTGCTAACAATTCAGAAAAATGGTTGAGAACAACAAAAACTAACTCCTATTCTCCAGATGGAAATGCTTTAGAGGAACAAAATATTCTGGGTATAAAGAGTTTTGCAAAATATGGATATGAACGAACATTACCCTATATAGTAGCTAAAAATTGTAATTACAAGTATGCAATGTTTGAAAGTTATGAAAATATTTATGGTACAGATATTCTTGAAGACGGAATGCTGATTGGAAATGGAACAATAGACACTATTATATCACATTCAGGAAGAGCTTCATTACTATTGAATCATGCAGGTACAGATACATTGGTTATTGGAAATGTTTCTTCTGCTCTTTCAACAGATTTATTGAAACGAGGCATTTCTATAAAAGCATGGGTTCGTACCGATGCGAGTAATCCTGATATTCTTGCCGGAAAACTCAAAGCTCAGGTATGGGATGCCGGTGGAAGCACTTCATATAAATCAATAACTATGATACGAAAAGCTTTGGTAGGTGAATGGGCTTTATATGAAGGAGTAATTCCAGGTTCGGTTCATACTTCTGATGTAAAAATGGTTATCAATTATTCCTTTGCAGGTTCGGAAAATATATGGTTTGACGATATTCGGGTACAACCAATAGATGCACAGGTCGTTACTTATGTGTACGATGTTAGTACACATCGACTTGTAACAAGTTTTGACGATCAGCATTTCGGATTGTTCTATCAATACAACGCAGAAGGAAAACTTGTGCGTAAATTAAAGGAGACAGAAAGAGGAATGAAAACCATTCAAGAAACTCAATACAATTCTACAAAAAAGAACAGACAATAAAAAAAGGATAAAATAATGAGAATAACATTCTTCCTGATATTATCGTTTTTGATGACAAAAGTCCCGTTGCAACTGCAAGTTCCGTATGCAAGAGATGGTTCTATGCAACAACTGAAGTCTATTTTTAAAAAACTCTCATCTGATTATCTTCCTGTTGCAAATCAGAATATTTATTTTAAATATTCGGTAAATACAGAACTTCCTTTAGTGAAAGGCAAGAAAGTTCCTAATTATCTAACAACAGTTGAAGTTATTGCTGGAGCTGGAAAAAGTATTGTAAAGACTCCTCTACTCGAAATTTATAACAATGGAAATTATACAGTTTCAATAGTGACAATAGAAAAGTCTATTCAGATAGCATTGAACATTAAATCAAAGTCAAGTGCCAAACATCCTGAACAATTAAAATTGTTAGAAGATACTCTTTTTAGTATGTCTAAAATTGAAAAGAATGAACTTATTAAAGGTAAAAATTTTGTCGTCAGACTTATTCGGCTTCGATTGAACACTGATGGTGCAAAATTGTTTGGAATTGCTACCGTGGACTTCTATGTGGACGAAAAATCACAGGAGGTTCGAAGAATGAAGATATATTATTATAACAATGAATACTATAGATCCGCTGAATATACCTTTATAAAACGAACGCAAGATTATAAAACAGATATACTGAATAAAGATTTTGCATCTTTCTTTCTTAACAGCAAAGGTCAACTCATAGAGACCTATAAAGATTACGAACTGAATGATTACCGTAAAAACTCAGATTTATGATATACTCCAGGCATTTTCGAATAATAGTAGCTCTGCTAACAGTAGTTTTATTCATATTTTCAGCAAAAGCTACTTTTGCACAAGCTGGCGATACATTAACGTATCAAAATGACTCTATTGATTATTATTCAACTTCTGGTGATACAATAACACTTTCTGTAGATTCATTAGCTGGTATATCCGGTTGCCATTATGAGTTTGGTAATGGTCATTTGGATGCTATACTAAATCTAGGTGAAGATTACGAATTTGGCGAAATAACATGGAATGCATCTGTTACAATGACTGTTATAGGTATTGATCATTCTGGCAATGAAATTGCTCAGTTTCAAAAAATACTTTCTATTAATACTACTCGTCCTGAATTAATGTTTAGTTTTGATTTTACGGATATTGTATATGATATCAAAACATTTAAAATAATACTTGCTTCATACACTCATAGTGCAAATATTGACGACTATATAGAACTTGGTTTATCATGGGGAATTGACCTAAAATGGGATGCTCGTCCTAGCGAGAACCTTATTACCTTATCCAATGTAGATACAATTCCAACAGGAACTAATCAACTTACTTTTTCGTGGGGTAGCGATTGCCCTTTTACAGATTATGAAATTCAGGTATTACGTTTATACAACAAAGATACAGCAAATAGCACTACTCCATTAGATATTGTTACAGATATTGACTGGAATAAGGCTCTTACAATTGAAACTCAATCACCAGAAACATCTATAAAGTTGACTATTGCAGAAGGTACAGGTTATTATGCATGGAGGGTCAGACCTATAGGGAGCCTTTATTCTGGTGGAATTGCAAATTATCTTAATTGGGGGCAATGGTCAACAAGTTGTGGAATGGTGGAAGATACATCTGTTACTGGACCAACTGATCCATATTTGTTTTACTACACACAGTTTAACGATGACATTAACTGGATTTATAGTCGCACTTTTACAGAGGGTGGTGGTAATACAGAAAGTCAGGTACGTGTTAGTGAAAAAATGACTTTTGCTAATGGACTTCAACAGGTACTTGAAGAGCAGGCACACCTCGAAACGCGGGATACTATACTAGTAACTAAGACTGTTTATGATTATTCCGGACGACCAGCTTTGAAATCGTTACCTGTACCTGTTGATATGAAATCATTAGGTTATGTGGATTCTCTTATGAGATTGACTCAGGATACAATTTATACTGCAAAGTATTTCGATAAAGACAATAATTTCAATAATCCATCTTTAGTATTTGATCAAACAAATAATCATGAACCTTTTAGTTATTATTCAGATAATAATCCCGATACTCAAATACCTGATGCGAATGGTTATCCTTTTACAAGAATGCTTTATCAGGGTGGAACTAATCGGGTAACCGAACAAAGCTCTCCTGGAAACGTACACTGCTTAAAATCTACTAATCCTAAAACGACGAGGATCTTTTATGCAGGAGTTTCTGATACAGAACTCGAACGGGTTTTTGGAAATGAAGCACCTGCCGGAAAATCTGTTTATAAAGAAATTACTGTAGATCCGAATAATATTACTTCAATAAAATATGTTGATCAGGAAGGAAAACTTATCGCTACCTGTCTTGGTGATAGACCTGATGCTAATCCTGCCTTGGAGAGACTAGATATGGGAGATAGTTTTACTAATTCTTATTCAATTTCTGAAAACACACTACAGGGAAATGTAGTTTTTGCAGGTGTTCCTTTTACAATTTTTGAAGATTCTGCGTTGGTAACTTTTAATTATGGAATATATCCCGGATATGTGCAAGATAACTGTATTAATTTTTGTGCAGTATGTGATTATAAGGTAGATATTCTAGTAAGGGATTTTAATCACCCCGATTCTGGTGCAGTTTGGCATGACAGCCTTACTATTACACCTGATGGATTATGTTCAGGTCATAATGACACATTAAGTTTGACTACTTATCTTTACAAGGGAACTTACCTTATGTCGCGTGAGATAACAATACTTAATCAAGATCCTGCAATTAATCAAACTTACATGCAGGAATGGACAGACTCTGTAAGAAATCGTTACACACATCTTTATGACAGCGTTCTTACTCCTATTTATACACTGATCCAGACTTATGGCGCCGATTCGATGTACGAATATTTTGATATCCCGTTAGTTAATAGTAACGATACAATAAAACTATATTTTAATCTAGGTGAATGCGATTCATTAGGAATCCCCGTTATCACCTGTCCTAAAACCCCATGCGAGTTAGGCGAAGACCCTTTATCCTGCTGGGATTATTTCTTTCAGGAAAACCCGGATACTACCGGGATGACAGCATCAAACGGAACACTTTCAATTTTCGATTATCATTACACCCCCGAAGGCTTTGATTCACTTGTGAACAATATGCTTGATGATGTTAATATACCCTGTGGTGCTTACCAGTGCACGGAAATATGGAACTGCTGGCAGACCATTGCCGGTAGTTATCAGAGCTATCTAAGTATGTCACAGTCGGATACTTTATATAAATTAGATCTGGTAAGGGAATTTTTGAATTGTACAGGTCGTTGTATTCAGGATTATCAAACTGAACCTGATGCAAATTATTATGCTCACGCATATGAACTTCTTATTTATGATCCGGCAACAAATGATTCTATTTGTAAAAACGGAATTGATGATCTTGGAGCATATGATTTTACAGACTGGTCACCAGCAATGTATGATACTTTGTATTATTGTTTACAGGCACAAACTGACCAATGGTGGGACGACTGTGCCGATTGTTTTACTTCTACTGAAAACTTTGACACAACAAGTGTGATACATAATATAATCCGCGATTGCGAAAAACGTTGTGATGACCGTAGAGGAGGCTTTCAGGAAGATGTTGTACAAATGTTCCATACAGATTCCATATATGTTGAAGGAGATGAGTATGAACTCGCATATGATTCTATCTGGAGTACTTATATTTATAACCACATCGAACCTTTTTCTGGCACTTATTCAATAACTAAAACCGAAGTAGAATGTTTGGTTAATGGACTGGTGGACCATTGTATTAGTATGTGTCAGAATCCCAACGGAACCGAAGCACAACAGGATGCTTTTATTAATGTATTTACTGCTCATTATGAATTAGCTAAACCGGCAGACACTTCTGGCGGAGGTTGGGAAACTGCTTATACTAACCAGGTTAAAAGTGAACCTTTTACATTAAACGATATTACACAGTACTGGGATTCTATTTATGGGGGAACAAATATTGACACATTATTGAATATTATACAAACCGAAGACAAAGGATTTTTGCTTGTAGGGTATTCAAATTCAGATATATCAGGTAATAAAACTGAAGCCAATTATATAAATGGAAATGATACTACACGCGATTATTGGACAGTAAAACTTAATAGTTACGGAGTAAAAGTCTGGGATAATGTAATTAAAGGAAATCACACAGATATTCTTACATGCGTAAAACAAACCTGTGACGGAGGGTACATCCTTGGTGGTCTATCAAATTCCAATTCTGTAGCGGATAAAAGTGACCCAAACATCGGTAATTATGATTATTGGATTGTTAAAACGGATTCTTTGGGAACAGTTGTTACTGATACAGTTTTTGGCGGGAATGGGAATGATAACCTTATGAGTATTGTCGAAATTCCCGGTAAAGGCTATCTTTTTGTAGGTAATTCAAAATCCGATAGTTGTTTGTATAAGTCACAAGATAATGTAGATTACACATTAGCTACATCTGATTATTGGGTTGTAAGAACTGATAATCACTTCAATATACTTTGGGATAAAACTGTCGGTTCTACATCAAATGATAATCTATATTCGGCTATTCTTACCCATGATGGCAGCTTTGTACTCGCTGGGTCATCTGCCGGAAATGCAAGTTCTACCGGCCACAAAACAGATAACCTGATAGGATCAAGTGGAACTGATTATTGGATAGTAAAATTAGATTCAGCAGGAACGGTTGAATGGGATAAAACCATTGGCGGAACAGGAAATGATGTTGCCACCTGCGTTATTGAAACCCAGTATGATTTCGACCTTTTTATTTCGGGATATTCAGAATCCTCTACCGGAAGTTATTTTCATGAAGATACCTGCTATGGGGAATATGATTTCTGGCTTGTTAAAACAGATAGGTTCGGAAATTGCAAAATGGACAGGACTTATGGAACTGCTAAAGATGAAAAAGCTGTTACAAATTCTATTTCACTTGTTAAAATTATTGAAACCAAATCAGGCAATTACATAATTGCCGGTTCTGCCGAGAAAATAGGCATAAATGATATATCTTCTACCAGGCACGATACTACTAATGCAGGCGTAACACACTTATATTTATCTTTGTTTGTTGATAAGGATGGCCGGTATTTATGGGACAAATGCTTTACGGGAGGAGGAAATGCAGTAGCATATAACAGTACATTTTCTTCCATAATACAATCCTCTGACAGGAGTTTCCTGATTGGTGGCACTTCAAGGTGTTTGCAGGGTTATGAAAAAAGTCAAAATAGTTATATAGATTCAATACCTTTGAGTGATTTCTGGATAATTAACTATGGATACACCTGTGCCCCTGATACCATTTGTATTCGCTGGATTCCTGTTTCAGATTTTCCGATTCCCGATTTTGCTGATACACTCGATACAATTAGTTGTGCCCAGGTTAGTGCCGAAGCAATTATTCAATTAATGGAAGCAAAAAAGAATTTACTAATTGACCAGAAAGTTCAGGCTATGCACACACAGTACCAGACCACCTGTCTTGTGCCTGACCAAATTAATGATTCATTTACTGCATCATATAGTACAAAACTCTATCATTACACGCTCTACTATTATGACAGAGCTGGAAATCTGATTAAAACAGTTCCACCAAAAGGAGTAATAACAGTCTCTGGAAGAACTCCTACGCATCATAATTTAATTACCAAATACGAGTATAATAGTCTCGGGCAAATGGTAAAGCAAATTACACCCGATGGCGGCGAAACCAACTTCTTTTACAATGGGCTTGGGCAAATCCGGTTTAGCGTTAATGCCCGACAGGAAACCGATAGTACTTTTTCTTATACAAAATATGATAACTTAGGCAGGGTAGTTGAAGTAGGTCAATCAGATTCACTTGCAGGAAATTTCTTAGACAGTCTTGAAAGTATTATTTTCCCGGTTACACATTGCTCTCAACGTGTTTATACAACTTACACTACTGCAGATTCAACTGTTCAGTTTCTTGACAATTCCTACCAGCGTAATCTTTACAATAGGGTTAGCCATACCAATACCGATGACAACGTGCAAACATGGTATAGTTATGACCCGCATGGCAATGTAGAGTGGATTATTTACGATATTCCGCAATTAGGTAAACAGTATCTTGCTTATGAATATAATCTTGTTAGTGGAACAGTAAACAAGGTTAAGTACAATCAAGGTCTGCGAGACCAATTCTATCACAGGTACACGTATGATGCAGATAACAGAATTACCCTTATTGAAACATCGCGCGACAGTAAAATATGGGATCGTGATGCCAGTTATGAATATTATTTACACGGGCCTTTACGCAGAACTGAAATTGGAGAAGATAAATTACAGGGGCTTGATTATACTTATACATTACAAGGATGGCTTAAAGCGATTAATCTGGCCGTTGCCGATTCATCTATTGAACCCGGTAAAGACGGATACCCCACAGGTATTCACGAAAAATTTGCCCCCGATGCTTTTGGTATACAATTAGGATATTATACAAATGATTTTGACCGTACCGGTTCTGCTATAAATAATAGCTCTGAAATATTACCAGGTAGCATGAGTCTTTATAACGGAAATATAGCTACATGGTCATACCATAACAAAACAAGCATCAAGTCTGAAGGTAATATTTATAAATATGATGAATTGAATCGTATCCTGCAGAGCAATTTCGAACAACTTAACGGAACTTGGGGAGCAATAAACAGCAGCGGTTTCCAGACAAAATACAGGTACGACCCTAATGGTAATCTTCTCGGACTTTACAGGAAAGACGAAAGTGCCTCGGTATTCGATTCGCTGAGTTATTCCTATATGGGCGATACCAGTTCCAATCGCCTGCTTAATGTACGTGATTCATTATCATTGGTTAGTGTTAATGACATTGCAGGTTATAACCCTTATTTATATGATGAAATCGGGAATCTGGTAAAAGATTCGACCAATAAAGTTGATACTATTTTGTGGAATGTTTACGGAAAAGTTGCCTATGTAACACATAACGACCCTGCAATGCCCGATATCCGCTTTACTTATGATGCCGGTGGTAATCGTATAATGAAAGAAAATATTTTTTCTGATACTATGAGCAATGTTACAACATATTATATCAGAGATGCACAGGGGAATATTATGAGCCTTTACGAACGAACCCTTGAAACAGAAACTGGTGGATACAAGGAAGTTTTTAAATTAATGGAACAACCCATTTATGGAAGTTCACGTGTAGGTACACTTTCAGAACTCGATTCGATTGTAAAAGTTGTACATCATGTGGGAGGAAATGCATTTTCAGATACAACTGATTATATTGAAGTTATTTCAGAAAACATGCAACTGTCTGTACCAGCCAAATTGCATTCGATTTTTAATCAGATAAATCCTATATTTATAACTACCTTTAAATTATTGGAAATAGGCAATAATTTTTTACCATTAATACTCGATAAATTAGGAAAAAAAGATATAGATTTTTCATCGGGCAGCGGAACATTAACATCGCTTAAAGATATTTTTGCAGGTAAAAATTCGTATAATATTTGCACCGCCGAAGACCGCTTTGGGAATCTGAAATTTACCGCAGTTACAGCTCAGAATGTTAATAGTTGGAATAATGTATGCTTGCTTTATGATAGAAACGAAATAATTATTCCTGGTTCGCAAAACATACGGTCTGACTGGAGACGTAAATCAATTGCAATGGCAAAACCCGATTCGGCAAATATCTGGTATTATTTTACCGTTGGAACAAATGGAAAACCTTATTATAGTATAATTGATTTTACCGGAAACTCTCCAATAGTAAGAGATTCTAACCTTGTACTCGATAATAATGCAAACTACGGTTATAAAATGGCGGTTTATGCCGATTACCGTGAAGGTGCAACAAGTTACCTATATATGCGTAGAGACACATTCGATACAGCTACAAATATAGATAGTACATTAGTTATGAGCTTCCCGGTTACAGCAAGTAACATAGGTTCAGGTAACGTTGTTGCCCGAATAAGAACAAAAGACAGGGATGGCGAAGGCGATATGCAGATATCGCCAGATGGAAAGTATTTGGGAGTTGCTCATTACCGACGAAAAAATATGTTCATTACAGGCGGCGGACAAGTTGTTTTATATGATTTAGTTCAAAACGGTTCAGTTTTAACATATAAAGACACAGTAAATTTTGATAATTATACAAAATGTAATACTTTTGATTTTACAACTGGAAGTAAATACATGTATATTTCAACCATATCAAATGTTATTAATTTAGGCGGTTTAGGTACACCTCCCGATAATATACTCAGGTTTAATATTGAAACCGGAAGCCGAAATAATGTTATATCTAATTATTTTGGTGATATACGCCGTGGAAAAGATACAGCCATGTATGTTTGTATGCCCGGTTTAACAACGGTAAAAAAAGTAACTAACCCGAATTACACAACCACCGTTAGTGATTATACCATATTAACCGAAACCAACTGGACTTTAACCGGTGCGTTTCCGTTACAACCTTACCGTATTTACCCCAAAATGGAGAACATGTTTGCAAGGACGTTTAATAAACGCTATGAAACACAGGATATGCTCGGTACTTCGAGGTTAGTATATTCAGATAGGAAGTTATCTGTTTTAAATAGTGGTATTCCAGGTGACTTTAGCTTAGAAATAAAAAGTGCTTATGATCCAATGCCAGGTGGATTCACTACTCCAGGCAGGAGCATTTTCCCTACTAATACAAAATTTGGTTACCAGGGAAGCCTTAAGGATAGAGAAATATATAACTCAGAAGATGTATATACAACTTTCTTTAGAGAATTAGATACAAGGACGTTACGCTGGTGGAGTAACGACCCGAAAACTCAATTAACACCTTGGGAAAGTCCTTACGTTAGTATGGGAAATAATCCTATTTTTTATAACGATGCTAATGGTGATACAATTAAGAAAAAAGTAACCCATGCTACTGACCCATCAGGAAAATATAAATGGGAGAAAGGATTATCTTCATCTGCAGAAAAAATGCTTACAGAATATATGAAAACAGATGAAGGACGTGCATTTTATAGTCAATATGCTGTAAAAGGTGAAATTCTTGGTGGATACACTTTTCTAGAAAGTGGAAAATATAGTGACTATAATATTACTATCCAAGATTTTTCCTTGGATAAAGAAACTGCTCAAAGTTCACCAATAGATCCAAGAATAGCAGGTGCTTTTACTTCAAAAATTAACAGTAAAGGTAGACCTGATTTTTATACTCAAATAATGACATGTAAAACAGAAAATGTAATATCTTTAGTAGAATCGCATTCACATGAAAACCAATTGCATGGTTTTTCTGCAAAATATGAAATGAATGCCTTTAAACAAGGTGGAGTAAATGCCTATAACAAAGCTAAACAAAAATACAACCCAGAACCCTGGGGTGAATATGACCATAAGGCATTAAATAAAAACAACTTGCAGCACGAAGGAGTAAAAAGATATTCTTCAATAAAAAGTCAGTTAATTAAGCCTAATCCTTCTTATAAATCAGTTTTCAAATAAAAACACACAATGAAAATAATTAATTCTGTTATTTTATTAATTTTCGTTATTATTATTGTTGTTTTGAGTTGTGCAAAAACAAGTAATAAAGAAGATTATGTTTTATTATCGTCAGATTATTTCTTTAAAAATAAAATTAGATTAAAATATACAGATACAGCTTATACATTAAATTCATACAATATAAAAGAAGAAATCTATATTGATGATGATACTTTTCCGAGATTTTCGTATAGGCATATGGAGAAAAAAGTAAAAAATGAAGTTTTTTACATAACAATTATCTCAGATATGGACAATACTGATATTGATACTTTTTATACTCCATTTCTTACACTTAATTATGATACTTGTTTTTTATACTATCATAATTTAAATAAATATCCTCTTACAGTTCCTTTGGGTTCAACCGATTACATTATCATTAACAAGTATTTACCCAAATATGATTTATATGTAATGTTGCTAGAGCCTATTGGTACAGCAAATCACAGAATGGTATATTTTTATAATAAGAACTTTACAATATATAAAATTATACATGAAACAATGATTGCACAAAAAGATGTTTATGATACTGTGTATTTTGAATTTATAAAAAATAACTATAGTGGGTTGAAAAATGAAACTATCAATTATCTTAAAGTAAAATCTTATCCTAATATTATTTCCCTTCTAAAAAAATGTGATTGCTATAGTAAGAAGAAAAAGGAATATGTAGATTCTGTTGGTGTTTACATGAAGTTTTAACCCTTATCGTATTTACTCGAAAATGGAATTAATGTATGCAAGAAATATTGGCGATAAAAAATACGAAGAAACCGACCATTTGGGTAATGTGCGATTTGTATTTTCCGACAGAAAGATTTCTACATTAATTGGTGGAGGAGCTCCGGGTAATTTCAGAGCGGATTCAGTTTCTTATATGGATTACAATCCCTTTGGCATGCTGTTACCGGGAAGAAACTATAACTCAAATAGTTACAAATTCGGGTTTAACGGACAAGAAAAAGATGACGAGATTACTGGGCAGACTGGAAGCCATTTAACAGCCGAATATTGGGAGTATGATAGTAGGTTATGCAGGCGGTGGAATATTGATCCTATTGTAAAGCCTCATGAATCTCCTTATGCGACATTTGCTAATAATCCAATATGGTTCATTGATCCTTTTGGTTTAGATACAATTTCAAGTAATAATGTTATAGAAGGAGATCCTTCAAAAGGAGGTAAAGAATTTAATCCTGAAGTGGATGTTGTAAAACTGCCTGAAGTTGATGTTCTTGAAAAAAGAGAGAATAAGAGTAGTAGTAATCTTGGGGGGTATTCTAGTGTAGGCGATAAGTTACCCGGATTTGAAAATGAAAACAGAAAACCAGAAAGAGATTTCCCAAAAGGAGAAAGTATTTTCGATATGTTTACAAATTGGTTAATTAATACTATCTGGGGATTAAATGAAGATGAAATGCCAAAAGAAAGCCCTAAAGATAATAACTATAAAAGACCTAAAAACCAATCTGATACAACAGTATATATGGATAATCGAAAGAATTTTCCAGTTGTTAACAATAGAGGAGATACAATAGAATTAATGCCAAATGCACATTATCGAAAAATAAGTTGGAAAAATAAAAAAATTAGTCCAGATGACCCAGACACCGTAAATGTTCCAAGTAAATAACATAATAATTATTAATTATATATGAAATTAATAAAATTAATCATTTTCCATTTTGTTTTTATTTTTTTATTTATTAGTTGTTCTTTATCAAATGATTCAAATAATTTATCTGACTCATTGAATAAAACAGACACTACATATTTCTCAAATGGTAAAGTAAAGTCCATAATATCTTTATTAAATGGGCATAAATATGGATATGAAATTCAATATGATTCTTTAGGCCATATAAAATATAACGCAGATTATATTAATGATACTTTAGACGGTAAGGAATATGTTCATAACGCTGATGATTATGGCATTGAAAATTTTTATGAGATGGGTAAACGCAAAATGACAGCAAGAACAGGAAAATACTCAGATACATTGTGGGTTAAGGAATTTTATACAATCTCTAACGATACTGCTTATCCAATTGGGGATATTGTTTTTAATCGAAGTTATATTATTGATACCTTATCATCATTTTACAAAGTTAATTACGATACAGATACTATAAATTCAAATATGCAATTTAATTTTTCTTTTTTATTGTATTCATATTTATTTTATGATATTTACCGTGTAAGGTTATTTCTTGTAAATAATCAAGATAGCACTATTTTCATGGATACTTTAATTAAAAAACAAGGATCCTCTAAATTTGAACTAAAATGTGCAGTTAATCCTTGTAATATTGGAAAAAACAGAATACGTGGAAACATAGAAATTATTGATACAGATATATTCAAACCACATATTATACCTTCAAAAATTGAGCAACCAGTTTATTTAAATTTTTTCGTAAAGAAAAAATAAGGAAATATTAGTTAGTGTTCCAATTTGCACCCGGCTCGTGTGGGTTTGTAACCCACACGTTAACAGTTAATAAGCAGGTTTTACCTGCGTACCTTGCTTTATAAAAGCAAAGCATTATTTTTGCAACATGGGCACACAAGGCAGAACCAGTTACAAAATAGGTGACCAGAATGCTTTGCCTTGCACCTTCTACAAGCATATCTATGCAAAAGGTACGAATATTCGTACCTTCATTGATAAGCAATCAGTTATGAATTTGTAAAATAAAAGTGGTTAAACCATCAAAAAATCCTGTATAGTTTATATTGACAGGATTTTTTATTTAGAAAAACATTACTGATTTGGGCTTGTAGCCAAATTCTCTTTATAACCTTTTGAACAGACCATCACATTCGTCATAGCGGACTTAATCCGCCATCTCTTTTATCCGTAAGCGACCCCAGCCCTCGCTTCTTTTAGCGAGTGAGTAATATTTTAAAGGCATCTTACCGTAATTATATAAAAATAAAACGCCAATCCCCCCTCTTACCTATTCATTTTACCTCTTTCCCCGCCATCTTTCCCACAACATGTAAAACCGCCTTTAAATCGCCCGTATTAAGTTTTTTAGCCATCGCCGTAAGTTTATCAACCTCGGAGTTCGAAGTTTGATTTAAGCCTGTTAAAACATCCAACGAAACATCCAAAGCTTTGGCAAAGTAAAGAAAATAGTACGTACCTCAAATTCAGAAAAAGACCGGCTCGAATATTTTTATGATGCAGCCGGAAACCGTGTTATAAAAAAGGTGACAGATTCTTACGATAATGTGTTTAAGACATTTT
>MENF01000097.1 GCA_001769035.1 Bacteroidetes bacterium GWA2_32_17 | reverse complement strand
AAGAATTGTTTATCATCCGCAAATACCTGAGCTAAATTACCGGATTTATCCTTAGATTTGGGGGAAATTATTTTGAATGTTTCACTTTGCTACAAAGGCATGTTTTTAAAATATTGTAATATCTGATAAATAAATGATTTAATTAAAATGCATTTTATTAATTAAATATTTAAGTAGCAATCGAGGAAGATAAAGAAATATCTTTTACAATTAAATTACAAGAGATAAACCAATGATTTTAATACAATTTTTGCATTTTTTCTGCCTTCTGGTGTATGCATACCTGGCAGGTTATATTTTATATAAAGATACGAAATCCCTTCTTAATAAAACCTGTGCTGTTTTAATATCTACTTTTTCAATATGGAATTTTGTGGATGTATTTTCACCCAGTAAAGATATCACAGAGGATACTGCGCTCTTGTTTCAGAATATTTCTTCTATTGGATGGATTGGTTTTGCCAGTGCGGCTCTTTGTTTTTCTCTTGTCTTTTCTAAAAAAGAGAGGCTCTTAAAATCAAAAAAAATCATTCTTGTTATTCTTATCCTTCCACTATTTCTTATATACAAACAGTGGACAAATTGTATAATAATAGACCCTGTGCGACAGGCTTATGGCTGGTCATTTGCTTATACAGATACCATCTGGACATATCTTTTTTATGCTTATTATATTTTATTTACGCTTCTGGCAATCTATTTTATATACCGATACGGGAAAAAAACAGACAATTTACTTGAGAAAAAGTCAGCAAAAATAATAATAGTTGCTATTAGTATTTCTTTAATAGGGGGGACAATCATTGATGTTGTTGTTCCAGAGCTAGGTATTTTTAGTATTCCTCCATTAGCAAATGTTTTTATACTAATTTTTGCAGCTGGACTGGTTTATACCATAGCTAAATACAAGTTTTTGACTATTACTCCTGCTATTGCTGCTGAAAATATCATATCTGCTATGGATGAACTTTTAATCCTTTTAAATCAAGAAGGAAATATCATTACTGTAAATAAAGCAGCATTAGACTCTTTACAATATGAACAAAAGGAATTAGAAGGAAAATCCGTTACAGTGCTTTTTCAGGAAGATAAGATAAAAAAAAACATATTAGAAAAAATTACGAAAAAAGAAGTTATAAAAAATCAGGATAGTCATTTTCTAACGAAAAACGGAAATAAAGTTTCGATAATCTATTCAAGTTCTCTGTTGAAAGATGAAAAAGGAAATATAATAGGGACTGTTTTTATAGCCCGAGACATTACCGAACAAAAAAAACATGAAAATGAACTAAAGGATCGCGAACTGAAATTAAGTACGATTACTAACTCGGCACAAGACGCTATAATCATGATGGATAATAGCGGCGATATTTCTTTTTGGAATAATGCAGCAACAAATATTTTTGGATGGACAGAAGCTGAAGTGCTTGGAAAAAATCTTCATAAGCTTCTCGCTCTTGAAAGTTATCATTCTGCTCATTTTACTGCGTTTCCTCTTTTTCAAAAAACAGGAAAAGGAAATGCTGTAGGTAAAACTCTTGAATTAAACTCAATCAGAAAAGATGGATTGCAAATTACTGTTGAACTATCATTATCTTCTATCCTCCTGAATAATAATTGGTGTGCTATAGGAATAATACGCGATATCACTAAACGCAAACAGGCAGAATATATGCTAATGTTAAATAAAACACATTTATCCAACGCTTTGGAAATAGCTCATCTTGGTCATTGGGAGTACGATGTTACTAACGACATCTTCATATTTAACGATCAGTTCTTTAACATTTTCCATACCACCGTTAAGCAGGTTGGCGGATACACAATGTCGTCAGCCGAATACGCCCGGCGATTTGTTTATCCGGACGACATACTTGTGGTTGGCGAAGAAATACGGAAGGCTATCGAGACAACAGATGCTAATTTCAGCCGGCAAATTGAACACCGTATGTTATATGCAGACGGAACAGTTGGTTATATCAGCGTCCGTTTTTTTATTATTAAGGATGTATATGGACATACGGTCAGTACCTTTGGAGTGAACCAGGACATTACTGAGCGAAAACAGGCAGAAAATGATTTAATAAAAGCCAAAGAAAAAGCTGAAGAAAGCGACCGACTAAAATCAGCTTTTTTAGCCAATATGAGTCACGAGATACGCACACCAATGAATGGTATTTTGGGCTTTGCTGGTTTATTAAAAAACTCTAAACTTTCGGGAGAAAAACAACAAGAGTTCATCGAAATAATTGAAAAGAGTGGAATAAGAATGTTAAATATTATAAACGATATAATAAACATTTCAAAAATAGACTCGGGGCTGATGGTAGTTAATATTTCGGCAGTAAATTTAAATGGAATATTAAAATTTATTTACTCCTTTTTCAAATTAGAAGTTGAGCAAAAAGGAATGCAACTTATTTTTAATACTAATTTATTTGCAAATAATATTTTAATTAAAACGGATAAGGAAAAACTTATTGCAGTTCTCACAAACCTTATAAAAAATGCCATTAAATTTACTGAAAAAGGGTTTATAGAATTTGGATACAAGAAAAACGAACATTTTTTGGAATTTTTTATTAAAGATACTGGCACTGGAATTTTACCCGAACAAAAAGAAATTATTTTCGAAAGATTTAGACAAGGAAGCGAATCACTTACTCGCAATTACGAAGGTTCAGGATTAGGATTGTCCATTTCAAAAGCTTATATAGAACTGCTTGGTGGTAAAATATGGGTAGAAAGCGAATCGGGTAAAGGTTCTGTGTTTTATTTCACAATTCCAAACAATGTCGAAGACGAAGAAAAAATCGTAAATAAAATCATCAAAAACATTGGAGAAGGTAATCAATTACGAAACCTTAAAATATTAATTGTTGAAGATGATTTAACATCTATAATTTTATTGTCAAATTTATTAGAACCTTTTAGTAAAGAGATATTAACAACTACAAACGGACACAAAGCTATTGAAATATGCCATAAAAATTCTGATATAGATTTGATTTTAATGGATATTTGCATGGAAGAAATGGACGGATACGAAGCCACTATGCAAATTCGTCAATTCAATAAAGATGTAGTAATAATTGCCGAAACAGCTTTTGCTCTTGCTGGCGATAAAGAGAAAGCAATAAATGTAGGTTGTACCGATTATATTTCAAAACCAATAAATCAGGAATTATTAATTGAGTTAATTAAAATGCATATTAAAAAATAAGTCGTTGTAATTGTATTGCACTCGAATAATTTATTATTAATAATTGACTTTTTGTAAAATAATAATTAACCCACATTGCAACCTTTTGTTCGTAACTATTTAATAATGAACCAATTTATTTTTCAGGATTTCGGCATGGGGGACTACGGATTTTTTATCACTTTTACATTTCTTGTATATTTTCGTTGTTATTCATTAGACAACTTTCCAAAATTTTTTTTTATACTTCGGCTAAATGAGTTTGCAAATTTTGAAAACTCATTTGCTCAGTATAACTGACTGTACGGGAGCTTTGCTTTGCAAATCTGCCTACATTCAGTATAATTCCGTAGGAATTGTATGTTTATAGAAAATGTAACAAAAGAGAAATGTTCGACTCCGTAGGAGTCGTATGTTATTGGTGTTCGATTTGTTTTCTATAAACGTTTGAATCCTTCGGATTCACCATTCTACACCTTTTTGTATCATTTGAAAATGTTTTTATTTTGGGAAGATGTCTATTAAAAATATTTTATAATTAAAAGTTATTTTCATATTGCAAAAATATAAAGTGAAATCCAATCTTTAACAAGACAGGGGGGAACATATTTCAAGTATGCTTTTTTTATAAAATGTAATGTGTTGATAATTCGAGCAATGCGATTTTGTCTTTTTATAAATGTTAATTAATAGATGAGTTATTAACTGATATTTTTTATTTTTGATAGTTTTTCCTGCAATGTGGGTTAAGGTGGGTTCTAAAAATTAATCCTGTTTAAGCGGAACGTCACGGCGAACTTGACCCACCATCTCATATTAAAGGCAGACCTTCGATTTGAGAGATGACGATCCCGCAAATGTGGGACAGCATGACGAATTATGTAATTTTTAGAAGTCCCCTTAAGTGTATTTACTTGTTTTTAATTAGTTTTTTCACAAAAAAACACGTAAAAACATTTTTGAATTTTCGGGCGTTTTCACTCTTGTTACATGCTAAACATACATTTAGCTTTACAAAAAATAATTATGAAAACAACTCCTTTTATTTTAGCAATACTTATTTTCTTAAGTATAAACTTAAATGCTCAAATTATTCCTTCCGGAGACCCAAATATTACAAACATTTTAAAAAAAATAAAAGTTGATGCCAACGACAGATATGCAATTGGCGAAGCTAATAAAATAAAATTGGAAGCAAATAAATGGCTAAACAACATCGTGCAAATGAAGAATGATTTAGAGCAATTAAATCAAATTGCAAAAATGGCTTTAAAATTCGAGGACATTAAAAACAAAACAGAAAAAAAAATTGCATCAACTCAATTTGAAATAATCGAAATAAAACTAGATGCAATTGAATCTTTTGAACTTTCAAATGACATCGTTTTTGCTTTTATTAAAAAATATAAAAATCAAGTAATATCGAAATTGAACAAAGAAACTGTTAAAAATTTCGACAACCTTATGAAAAAATCTGTTATTCAGTGGGATAAAGCAAAGGGTTTAAGACAAAAAGGTTACGAATTAACAAATGACAAAGAAAGTTTAGAAATGCTGGTCACTGCTCAAAAAACAGAAGATGAGGTGATAGCTAAAATTGAAAAAGAAATAACCTCTTTTTATTCTATTGATTATTTACCCGGTAATGCTGTATACTATGCGATGTTTTTCGATAATAATTCAGAGAAATTGAACTCATCAGAAATTACCGAAAATAATCAAAAACCAATTATAAATTTTGAAGCCGGAAAATCGGAAATTAAAAACAGCACGATTTCTAATAAAGAAAAGAATGTTTCGGTTATAACAAATAGTAAAACATACGATTACATTTCGAAAAATATATCATATAAAATACAGGTTGGTGCTTTTCTTAAACAAGCCGACGAATCGGCCTTTAGAGGAATAAATCCAATTGTTACCGAAAAAAACCAAGAAGGTTTTACCCGCTACCTTGCTGGCGAATACAATTCAAGAGACGTTGCCATTTACGCATTAAAAATATTAAAGGACACGGGTTTTAACGATGCTTTTTTGGTGGCTTACGATAATGGGGTTAGGTTACAAACTGAACCACAAAATAAAATAAACTCTAATTTAGCAAAAAAGTAAGTAACTACTCACTCGATTTAAATGTTAAAAAACAAACACATGCCACAGATTACTCATATTTATTTTTATTTTCAAAGGTATTCGTGAGATCGCTTCGCTAAGTTCACAGATTAAAATTAAATGTTTTTAATAAATTTTACTCACCTTTATTTTTAAAGGTGTTCTCCGCTTATGCAGAGCAGGCAGTGATCCCGAAAAAGAATTTTGTTAGTTTTGCTTTGCATAACTTTACAAATTCTAAATCGAGAGCTTCGCTAAGTTCACAAAAAAAACCACCTTTGGTGGTTTTAAATCCGATAACTATCGGATCTGTGTAAATCAGTGTAATCTATGGCAAAAATAACATATTTATGGGACGACTAGTTACAAAAGTAAATTAGAGTTTAATTATGAAAAAGAAAAATGTAAAAATTTAAAAAAATGTAATATTGTTATTACCCAGTAGTCAATGTAAGAAGATTAAAATTAAAAAACGAACAATGCCAAATGTTCAATTTACAATGAGCAAAT
>MENF01000096.1 GCA_001769035.1 Bacteroidetes bacterium GWA2_32_17 | reverse complement strand
ATTTATAAAAAAATATTTGTTTTTTAACACAGTACCTATCGGATTGTTCCTGTTTGTAGCATATCTTTATCTCTTTAAAAAAATTGACAAATATTTTTTGGTAGCGTAACAAATATTTTGAAATAAATTTTCATAAAACCACCATTAAATCTACAAACCTAAAAGCAACATTTGTTACAATATAGAAAATTTATAATCCACTCCACGATGTAATAAATGCTTTAACAGTTCCAACTAAAATATTTGCTTCAATATAAACAGGCAAATGGTTTTTATCGTTTGTAACCCATATTTTCATGTTTTCGCCCTTACGAAAAATTGTACCAGCAACGACAGTTGCCGAAAATTTCAAGCAGTTAAACTGTTTTCCGTCACGATTTTGAATTTTTTCGGTACCAAGATATTTAATCCCAAGTGGTTCATATTTATTATCAAGCAATATTAGAAATGGAATTTTATCTTCAATTTTATATTTCGAAAAATCAATATTACGGCAAACATAAATAGCTGTAAGCAAATCGAGTGCGTTATTTTTTAATGCAAAAGTGTCGCAAGTTAACTTGGTTTTGCTATTTTCTATTTGGGTGTAAAGTTTGTTTTTAATGTAATCGAACTCATAAATTTCGCTAGCAAAATAACTTCCTTCAATTGATTTCCTAATATATTTTAAAGGTTTTAAATTTTCACATTCTGCTGTAGATGAGAAAGTTTCGCGAACTTTCATTATCCAATCGTAAGACGAATAAGAAGTGCCGGCACTTTTAAAGATATAAACTGGTTTGTTTTGAAATTGTGAACTGTCAACCGAAAAATCAACCTTACCTGCATTAACCCAGATAAATCCGAGATTATACATTATGTTATAAGAAATTTTTTCGCCCGATTTAAAAGAACATTTTTCTAAAAAACTTTGCGATAATGCAAGTTTTATTGATAAAAAGAGAATAAAAAAAACAAAATATTTGGTCATTTATTTACATTACCAATTCGTTTTTCAATTGATTCTACTTTGTGTAATAATCTGTTTGTTTGCTCTTTGCGAACATCAAATTTTACAGTCGAAAAAATCCTATCGCTGTAAGGGCTTAAAATATCGTAAGATTTTTTTAAAATATCGAGTGCATCTTCAAAAGTTTCGGTTTCTATAATTGTTCCCATTGCTGTTAGTTTGTAGTTGTTAGTGCTTTTTCTAATCGTTTCAATAACTTTGCTAACATACTCGCTAACGCTTGAGCCCTTATCGGTAGGGAACATCGAAAATTCCATTAAAACAGACATCTTAATTATAATTTAGGATTTAGGATTTGCAAAACCCATTAAGTAAATTTAAAACTACAAGAGTTTGTCAATTTTTTCTACAAATTGTTTTTTTGGTACTGCACCAACAAGTTTATCAACTACTTGACCGTTTTTAAAAAATAAAATTGTTGGAATATTTCTAATTCCATATTTTGATGCTACTCCATTATTGTTGTCAACATCTACTTTACCAAAAACAACTTTACCTTTATATTCGTCTGATAATTCATGAACAACTGGAGCAACCATTCTGCATGGTCCACACCATTCTGCCCAAAAATCAACTAATACTGGTTTACCAGATTTTATAACAGTTTCTTCAAAATTTGAATCAGTTAGTTCTATTGTCATAATTTTTTTATTTTTAATATTTATTATGCAAAGTTAATAATTTATTTATGAGTTCAGTCTAAAAAGTTGCCCTAAATTTTAACAATGTGGCTAAAGCCCTGATTATTACGTAGAACTATTATCCCGCCCTTAAGAGCGAGGCTATTGAAAATCAACCACTTACTGAGCTTTAGCCCAGAAACAATAGTTTTTAGACCGAACTCATTAATTTAATTTGAAATCAATAAAATTATCTTTCAAATATTCTAAAACGTTATTGTTAAATGATATGGGATGATTTCGGGAAAACATTTCCAAAGAGATTTTCTCGTTTGGACAAAAAATATTAAATTTTAATTGAGCAGTTCCCTTATTTTTTTTACAAAGTTTTTCTAATTCGCTGATAAACTCCTCATTTACATTTTGAAACGGCAGTTGTAACAAAACCTTTTTCACATTGTTACGAGTTTCGGATAAAAGCGAAATGTTTAATATTTTAAATTCCAAATCACCAGTGTTATCTTCTTTATATCTTCGCTTTATAATTGCTTTAATAAATAAACACATACCAACTTGCATAAATTTACCATATTCAACAAAATCTTTACCAAACAAATTAAACTTAAACGAGTTAGTAAAATCTTCGATAGTGCAAGCTGTGTACATATTTCCTTTTTGTGATGTTTTTGTTTGTGAATGTGTTACAAATCCTGCCACATAAATTTCTTTACTTTCAAATTGCGAAAAATCAGTAAGTTCAATTAAATTATTTGTCGTAAAATGCTCTATGTCAAATCTATATTGGTCAAGTGGGTGTGCCGATAAATAAATACCAATTAATTCCTTTTCTTTTTCGAGTTGATAAAGCGTTGACCATTCTTCGGCATTTTCTAATATTTCGGGACGTTTTATACTTATAGGTACTGCACCACCAAAAAGATTTTGTTGCGAATTATTTTTATCTGACTGTAATTTTGTGCCATATCGAATTAATTGTTCAATAAACGAAATTGATTCACCTGCAAAATATTGGTATCTTTTAATTTGTGTGAATGAGTCGAAACCTCCCGACATTGCAAGAGCTTCGAGACTACGTTTATTAACGGTTGAAATATTTATTCTTTCTACAAAATCATAAATGTCTTTAAAATGTCCATTTTGGTTTCTCTCTTTTATAATAATATCGGCAGCTGCCTCGCCTAACCCTTTAATAGCGCCTAAACCAAAACGCAAGTTCCCGTCTTTGTTTACATTAAATTTAATATAACTTTCGTTTACATCGGGTCCAAGAACTTTAAAATTCATTCTTCGGCAAACGCCCATTAACTTTGTAATTTCCTTAATATCATCTAAATTACGACTTAAATTAGCCGCTAGAAATTCTGCCGGATAGTGTGCTTTGAGATATGCTGTTTGATAAGCAAGGTAAGCATAACATGTTGAGTGAGATTTGTTAAAGGCATATTGAGCAAACTTTTCCCAGTCGCTCCAAATTTTTTCTGTTGTTATATCAGGATATCCATTTTTACGACAGCCCTCCATGTATTTACTTTTCATTTTGTCAAGAACTTCGGGTTGTTTTTTACCCATTGCTTTGCGAAGATTATCTGCATCGCCTTTGGTAAACCCTGCAAGTTTTTGTGAAAGCAACATTACTTGTTCCTGATAAACTGTAACGCCATAAGTTTCTTTCAATATTTCTTCCATTACAGGCAAGTCGTAAATAATTTTCCCTTTCCCCTGTTTACGATTAATGAAACTTGGAATATAATCCATTGGACCTGGTCGGTATAGTGCGTTCATAGCAATAAGGTCTTCAATACGGTTTGGTTTTAATTCGCGCAAATACTTTTGCATATTTTCCGACTCAAACTGAAAAACCGAAGTTGTTAATCCTTTACTAAACAATTCATAAGTTTTTTTATCGTCAATAGGAATATTATTTATATCTATTTTTTTACCTTTTGATAATTCTATGTTTTCTAAAGCGTCTTTTAAAATTGATAGAGTTTTTAAGCCAAGAAAATCCATTTTTAACATTCCGACCTCTTCGAGATAATGACCATCGAATTGGGTTACAAGGAGCTCAGTTTCTTTCGAAATGCAAACAGGTATATGTTCGGTAAGCGGGTCGCGGCAAATTATTATTCCACATGCATGAATTCCGGTTTGACGAACAGATCCCTCTAAAATTCTTGCATATTCTAATGTTGATTTAACTAATTCTGTTCCCGAATCTTTTTCTTTGCGTAATTCTGTTGATTTTGCAAAGGCATCTTCTAAATTTTCAACTTTTTCAGGAATGAGTTTTGTTAAGCGTTCGGCTTCGTTTAAAGGTAATTTCTGAACTCTGGCAACATCTTTAATTGATGATTTTGATGCCATTGTACCAAATGTTATAATATTTGCTACTTTATCTTTGCCATATTTTTCAACTACCCATTTTAAAATTAACTCTCGACCATCTTCGTCAAAATCAATATCAATATCGGGCATCGAAATACGCTCTGGGTTTAAAAACCTTTCGAAAAGTAAATTGTACTTAAACGGGTCAATATCTGTTATTTGTAAGCAATACGAGACAACCGAACCCGCTGCAGAACCTCGTCCGGGTCCAACCCAAATATCCATTTTTCGAGCCTGTGAAATAAAATCCTGAACAATTAAAAAATATCCGGGAAATCCCATGTTTTTTATTGTGTAAAGCTCAAAAATTATTCTTTGTTCAACTTCTTCTGATAATTTTTTTCCATAATTCTTTTTTGCCCCAATTTCAACAAGATGTTGTAAATAATCCGATTCAAGTTTTATTCTTAATGCGTCTAAATAATTGTTTATTCGTTTGTAATCTTTTTCGGTAAACTCTTTTTTTAATTCCTCTTCGCTGTATTTTTCTTTATAAGTTTGTAAAGTTCCAAATTCTTCGGGAATTGGGAATTTTGGCATAACAGGCGTTTTATTAATATTATAAAACTCAACCTTTTCGGCTAATTCAACAGTATTTGCAATTGCTTCAGGCACATCTGCAAATATTTCAGCCATTTCTTGGGGCGATTTAAACCACTCCTGTTTAGTGTAATGCATTCTGTTAGGGTCGTCAATTTGGCTACCTGTGTTAATGCAAATTAAACGGTCGTGTGCTTCGGCATCTTCCTGATTAATAAAGTGCACATCATTTGTAGCAATTAATTTAACTCCGCATTTTGCTGAAAGTGGAATAAAATGTTCGTTTACTATTTTTTGTTGCTCATATACTTTTTGGTCGGCATATTCATCATTTGTTTTATGACGCTGGATTTCGAGATAAAAATCATCGCCAAACTCTGCTTTATATTCGTTAATTAAAATTTCGGCTAATTCTAAATTTCCTGAACGAACAGCACGGGGTATTTCGCCTGCAATACATGCTGTAGAAATAATTAATCCTTCTTTATATTGAAATAAAAGTTTTTTATCAATTCTTGGTTTCGAATAAAATCCTTCGATATAAGCTAATGACGACAACTTTATTAAATTTCTGTAACCTTTTTCGTTTTTTGCAAGAACAATTAAATGGTTTCCGCTTCTGTCATCTTTTATATCTTTATCTTTTAAGGTATGGTCGCGGCGGGCAACATACATTTCGCATCCAATAATTGGTTTTATTAATTGGGGTTCATAGTTTTCGCCTTTTTGTTCGGCAACTTCCTTTAATTTTTTCTCGTTGTCGTTATGTTTTGATAGAACTGTTAAAAAATCTTTTGCTCCAAATAAATTGCCATGGTCGGTTATTGCTAAAGCCGGCATTTTGTATTCGGCAGTTTTTTTTACTAAATTGATGATTTTTGATGCGCCATCAAGTATCGAATATTGGGTATGAACATGTAAGTGAACAAATTGTGCCATAATAATGAATTAATTAGATGTTAATTTTAAAGATGTGTAAATTTACAATATACTATAATACCCTCAACATAATTGTTGATA
>MENF01000095.1 GCA_001769035.1 Bacteroidetes bacterium GWA2_32_17 | reverse complement strand
CAAACTATCGCGGTAAAAGATATACAGTTTATGATTTTCGTATGCTCCTTTATAATTTCCTTTTGCACTATCCAATTCAGTTAAATGACTGTAAGTATTTCTCAAACACTGCCCGCTAAATTCTAACATGGTGTTAGTGCTCGTTGTTATTTGTTTAGAATAATTATTCTTCTACCTTGTCATTATTAAATTTATTATTGTAATCTTATTAGAGATTTTATTTTAAACATAAATTCAGTTAAAATCGTCATTTGCATTTTCAATTAAAGATTAGATGTTTTATCGAAGGATTAAAAATATTTATACTTATTTATTCTAATAAATTTTCTTTTATTAATTTACAGCTCTATCAAATGATTATTAATTGCATATGTGACTATACCAACAGTATTTTTACATCCTGTTTTATACAGAAGATTATCCCTGTATCTACTTACCATTCTTGGGTTGATAAATAAAATTTTTGCGATTTCTATATTTGTATGACCTAAACAAATGAGTTTAAGAACTTCTTTTTCTTTTTTATTAAGTTGTTTGTTAGCTATAACTTTTTTGGGATTATTATGATGAATATAATTTAGAATTGATATTAATTCAGGTGATAAATATATCTTGTCATTTAAAGCACTATTAATACTATCTACAAGATCCTCTTTCTCAATATTTTTAAGCAAAAAACCTTTAACTCCAATATCAAGCATTTTAGTAAGATATTCCTCATCACCAAACATTGAAAGAACGATAATTTTTAAATCATGATATTTTTTCATTGCAATTTGCGTTGCCTCTATACCGTTCATTACAGGCATCTTTATATCCAAGAATATAATATCTGGCATCTTATTTTCTATGAAATTGAGAAACTCTAAGCCATTGCTACATACTCCAATAACTACAACTCTCGGAATTTCGTTTAATTGATATTCCAATCCTTTGCGAAAAATTGGATGATCATCTACAATTAATATCTTTATTTCACCACTCACTATTCTTGTTAAATATTATTGATTTAAATTTCTTTTTCTAAAAGGTAAGCCTGCTGCAATTCTATTCTTATATATTAGTATCTCATCTTGATAATCCAAATAACATTTTTCGATTAGTGAAATATCTATTTTATCAAATTTTTTTATTAGTGCAATTGCATATGTACTATCACATATTTTTTGAATCCACCAAGGATGTCCTTCAGTGTTTTTAAATAAAAAATCAATGCATTCATCTTCAAATTCAATTTTATGTTTCAAAAGACTAGATGAATTTTTAACTAATTCCTTTACATCTTCAATCTTTTTAAAAGGACCTATTTCTAATTGATAATTAAAAGATTCTATTAACTGACGGGCATCCTCTTTTCTACTCATCTCAGGGTTTACAGCAACAATTACAAATTGAATTTTTTTTGATGAGAAAATCGAGAAATAATTTCTTAGGATTTCAGTATTGATTATTTCAGGTAAATGATTAAGTTCATCACAAAATACTATAATGGATTGAAATCCAAAACTATTAATAATACCATTTAACTCATCAACTAAATATAAAAACTCAAATGTTGCAAATGATTTCCTTTCTTTACCTATTTCATTTTCACGGCTAATTTTACCTTCAAGACCAATTTTACCTCCAATTTCTTTACTGGATTTTCCAGACCCAGTAAATTTTTCATTTGAAACCAAACGAAATATTCTTACAAGTGCATTTTCTTCTGGGCTTTGAAATAATTCTGTTTTAGAACCTGCCAAATCATTTTCCAGTAATATTGAGTAGCTCTTTTTTATGCACTCTGTCCATATTGTACCACAAATTTGACGAATAGTTAATCCTAAAAAATCGCATTCAACTGCTTTAATAAAATCAAATGCACTGAACCATACTGGTAAAATTTGACGTTGCTTTGTCAAATTCAGATTTTCATAAATTGTTTTGATAATGCTACTTTTTCCTATTGCATCATTACCGAATAATATTAAGCTGTCTTTATTTTCATAAAGTGCATTATTAATTATTTTTAACTCTTTACTTCGACCCGCAAATATTGGAGGTGTAACAGGTCTTGTGTGTTCAAATGGACTATTGTCATCTAATGTTTTCATTTTCTAAAATGTTAATTTAAATTTTTGTATAATATTGAATGTTTTTAATCGAATTAATTATTTGTTTTGTGAATTGTATTTTATTTCAAATTTAAATTCTTTCCAATAATACGATTTTATTGTTCCGTCTTTCCTTAATTCTATTGTTTAATCGTGCCCAGTTGTAATAGAAGTCATTATTGTAAGTCCATTATAACTACCGACGTCAGTCCGTCTAAAAACATATTTTTTTAAAAATTTAATCAAATATAAGGCGATTAAACGAGAGAAAAAAATAATTTTTAGTAACCGTTGGTAAAATAAAATGTCTTATTTTTGAGTTTATTTGCTTAACAAAGTTCAATATAAAAAGGACAAGTACTTTCAGGTACTTTTTGAACAGTTCTGCACCTAAAACCGACCTGTTAACAAAATAATTAAAACAATAAATAAACAAAATGAACACCGACTCTCCAACCCCCGATTTAGATAAAATAAGAGAAACTCTTAAAAAGCTTGCTGTGCTTGCCAAAAGGGGCGAAGAAAATGAACGGCAAACTGCGTTGGGTTTGCTTCAGCGAATTTTACAAAAGTACAATCTTAGTATCTCAGATTTAAAAGATACAGATTTAAAAGAACGTGAATTTAATTTTACTTCGCGTGATAATCTCACTATTCTTTCGCAATGTATATGGTCGTTAAATCCTGATGCACAGGTTTCGTTCGACTCGGGTAAAAATAAAGTTTACGTAAAATTAAAAAGTTCGGAATATATCGAAATCATTGAAAAATTTCTTTATTATTACCCATTATATGAGAAAGAAAAAATGAAATTAATGTTGGCATTTATTTGTAAACATGGATTAACAACAATCATGTCTGATAAATGTGATAATAAAGAGAACAATATGTCGAATGAAGAAGTAAAACAAGTTGCACTAATGATGTCGGGAATGGAAAAGGGTTCTTTTTCAACAACAAGGAAAATGATTGAAAGGGGGTAAAAAGTAAGACATTTAGCCATTTATAACCAAAATGTTAAAAATTTTATATGATTTAATTTTTTTTTAATACATTTGCTTTTTAAAAACACACAGAGATATGTTTGACAAATCATACTATGTTGACCCGTCAGTTAAAACGCCACAAATTAATTTTGATGCGCAAAGTGGAATCTTTGAATTAAAAGGAAGGTCTCTGCCCGAAAACTCTGTTCAATATTATTTGCCTATGTTTATTTGGTTAGAACATTATACGCTAAACCCAGCTCCACAAACCATTCTGAATATTCAACTCGATTACTTTAATTCCAGTTCTTCCAAAAGTATTGCTAATTTGTTTATGAGACTAGTACAAATTTCAAAAAGCGGTAAAAGCAAAGTCGTTATTAACTGGCTTTATAACGAACAAGATGATGATATGCTTGAAGCCGGGGAAGATTTTAAATCAATTATTGAAATACAGTTCAATATAGTTTCTATAAAATAAATTATTTCTTGTTAATTTATTGAAAACTGAAAAGATAACAGAAAATTCTCTTATAGCTTTATTTTTTATACAAATTGTAAATTTAATTTTATTGTTTTTACGAACTACTGCATATATCAAAACATTCAAGTATTGAGTATTCTATATTTTACTTAGTGCTTGTCTATAAAGTCGAAAAAATTTGTAAATTTATATCATATTTATAATTCAGAACCTATGGGAATAAGGTATAGCATACAGCGAGCCTTATTCCTTTATACCATATACCTTTTTAGACAAAATGTACAATCCGTTCGCAATCGGATTACACTATTCAAAGTATAATTTTATTTCCAGTGAAAATACTTTTCTACAAGGTTTTGAATTTCGGCATTATTACCATAAAGTTTTTCGCTTAAACCTAAATCATCGAACGATTTAAGGTATTTAATTAAATTATCAATTGTGCCAGAAGGAAAAACGTCATATTTTTCAAAAAACTTCCTTTTTTCATTTAGCTTTTCAGCCGATTGCCAACACGAAGCAGGCAGATGTTCTAATGCGTTTGCTTTTTCTTTAGCATCTTCTTTAAAAATATTTATATCTACATAAAGTCTTTTTGCAAGCTCTATTGCATTATGCATTTCGAAGCCATGCAAAGCTGCCATAACAATACCTGCAAGTAATAAATAAACATCAGCAGAACCATCGGGTGAACGCAATTCTACAGTTTGTTTTGATGTAAAATCTTTTTCGATTTGGGTTTCGGTATTATTTAAATCGTTAACCATATTAGATGCACCAATCCAACCAAGAGGAACTCTCATAAGAACAGAGCGATTTCTATCACCCCAGCATATTCGTGTTGGTGCTTCCTGATGAGGAACTAATCGCAAATATGAGGTTGGTACTGAGTTACCAAATGCTGTTATAGCAGGAGCTAAATCGAGGATTCCGGCAATTATTTTTTTTGCATCGTTACTTAGTTTATTGTTTTCTATTAAAATATTTTTGCCGTTTTTTTCGGCAAGTACATGAATGTGCATTCCGCTACCTGCCTTTCCAACAGTAATTTTTGGAGAAAAGCTGACTTCAATTCCATATTTGAATGCCAACATTCTTAATATCCATTTAGAAATAATAATTTGTTCGGCAGCATCTTCAACATCAACAGGTAAAAATTCTATTTCGTGTTGTTCAAAAGTTTGGGTTTCGGTAGAGAAATTGCCAACTTCGGAATGTCCGTATTTTATTTTTCCGCCACATTCTGCAATAAGTTTCATGGCATGAATACGGAAATCGGTCCATTTAATAAAAGGCGATGACGAATGATAACCTTTCTGGTCATCGGAAGGAAATTGATTTTTTTTAGGTCCAATAACATAAAACTCTAATTCGCCAAGAGCTTTAAAACTTAACCCTGTGTGTTTTATAAATTTTTCATAAGCTTTTTTTAAAATGTACTCCGGTGCACTTTCTAATGGTTTTCCTTCGGCATTATAAAACGAGCAAAGAACATCTATTGTCGGTATTTCGGCAAAAGGATTTACAAAAGCACTTTTAAATCGGGGAATTGCATACAAATCGCTTGAACCGGCTTCGATAAACGAAAATAAACTTGAACCATCAACACGCTCGCCCGATTCAAATATGCTTTCTAAATGCTCTAAACTATTAATAATAAAACTAAGCATTTTAAGTTTTCCATCTTCGGCAACATAACGAAAATTTACCATCTCAACTTTGTTATCAACAATATACTTTATAATGTCTTCACGAGTAAATTCGTTTTTGTTTTTCTTTAAATATTTTTCAATTTTATGTGAATGTATTTCAAAATCGTCCATAAATTATTTGTTTTACAAATTGTTTACAAAAGTAAACTAAATTGTTTCTTAAACAAATGATATTTGTAAAAGTCAGTTTTAAAACATGTTATTGCAAATTGTTATTAAAAATAATAAAACCAGCAAAAGAAAGATAGTTATACTTAAAAGGGAATAAAATACCGTATTTTTATTATTCTGAATGAAATCAGGTTTACTAAAATATTTTAACGAACCGGAGATAGGACAAACCAGAGAATCGGCGTTATACTCAACAAACATAAATTTGCAAAAAAAAATGTGAATGGGAGAAACGAAGAATTGGTGAAACGGATACAGATTCACCGCTTCACCCTTTCGCCCATCCGATAGCTATCGGATCTCCGTTTCTTTTTAAATATTTTGCAAACTCAAACAGTATCAATATAGTTCGCCGTTTCAATATTTTTTTTCGCAAACTCAATCCGTTTAAGTATATAAAGAAAAAGGAGATAAAGGTATAGCCATATTATTCCTCTATACCATATACCTTTTTTGATAAAATGTACTAATTTACTCCGTGCTTAGCGATTGTAACGAAATAACATGGTTATTTGATTTTTGCATAAATAGCCGTAGCATTTATGCTACGGTAAAATAGAAATTATAATAACGGCTTTAGCCACAGATATTTGTTTTTGGCTAAAGCCAATTTGTTGGTTGTTTTATTTCAACGTCATCAACGTCTAATTATAAATGATTAGGTTATTTCGTAACAAATCCTTAGTATAATCCGACTCATATTTATTTTTTATTTATGCAAAACCAAATAACTTGTTGCTATAAATGCAACAAAACCAATAATTGAGCCTTTTACAGCATTTTTAATTTTTTTATCTTTTGCCGATATTTCGTAACCATATTGATAATAGGGATAATAAATTTGCTCCTTTGTTGGTGTTATTTCAGGTTTTATAGTATTCTGTAAACCATAAACTTCCTTATAAGGGTTTTCAATAAATGCCATGTTCTCTTCGGTTGGAAAAACCATACTAATTGTTGGTGTTTTAATACCTGCAATAAAAATATAAGTCGAAGGGATAGCGGCTCCCCAAAACCCAAGCACTCCTCCTGTAGCACCAGCAACAAACCCTCCAACCGTAGATAATGGAGCGTGATATTGCTTTTTGCCATCTTGTAATCCTTTAATAAAATTCAGTATTTCGGCATTATTAAAAACTAACCCGTTATTTGAATCGGGCTTGTATAAAACTGTAGTTTTATTGTTTTTAACAAAAGAATAAATCTCATCTTTATAAATAAGTTTCGATGAATTAATAAAACTTTTATCATTCCAAATTCTTATAAAGGTTTTAGAATTTTCTGAAATTTGACCATCATAAATTTTACCTGATAAAAGTAAAATCGTGTCTTGTGAAAAAGCATTGTTTATTACTAATACAAACATTGTTAAAATTAATATTTTTGTTTTCATGACGTTTAAAATTTTATATGTACAAAGTATTAAATATAATTCGCTGAAAACAAGAGGTTAAACACGTGATTTTAATGAGTAAAAAGACCTGCAAGTTTACAAATAGATGTTATAAAACATTTGTGTTTTTATTTAATTTAAAAATATTTAATTTTGATACATTATATAAATGTAATAATCTATTAAAATGAATACAGAAACATTAAATTTCAGAATCGAAAAAGACACCATGGGAACAATTGAGGTTCCTGCCGATAAATATTGGGGTGCACAAACTCAACGTTCGGTAAATAATTTTAAAATTGGCAATAACACTATGCCGATAGAAATTATAAGAGGTTTCGCAATTTTAAAAAAGGCATCGGCTATAACAAATTGTGAATTAGGTGTTTTAGTAAAAGAAAAAGCCGACCTTATTTCAAAAGTTTGCGACGAAATTTTAGCGGGAAAATTAGACGACCAGTTTCCACTTGTGGTTTGGCAAACAGGTTCGGGCACACAAAGCAATATGAACTTAAATGAAGTTGTTGCTAATCGCGGACATGTAATATCAGGAAATAAATTAGGCGAAGGAAAAACATTTCTTCATCCAAACGATGATGTAAATAAATCGCAAAGTTCTAACGACACATTTCCTACTGCAATGCACATTGCAGCATATAAAATGCTTGTTGAAACAACTATCCCCGGAGTAGAAAATTTAAAAAATACTTTAGCAAAAAAAGCTGCTGGTTTTAAAGAAATCATTAAAATTGGTCGTACACATTGGCAAGATGCTACTCCTTTAACATTGGGACAAGAATTTTCGGGTTATGTTAAAACGTTAGAACACGGATTAGAAGCATTAAAAAACACATTAAAACATCTTTCTGAATTAGCACTTGGTGGAACTGCTGTTGGTACTGGATTAAATTGCCCTAAAGGTTATGCCGAGTTAGTTGCTAAAAAAATAGCTGAACTTACAAAAAATCCATTTGTTACAGCACCAAATAAATTTGAAGCATTAGCCGCACACGATGCAATGGTAGAGGTTTCGGGAGCATTAAAACAATTGGCAACAAGTTTAAACAAAATAGCAAATGATGTTCGCATTATGGCATCGGGTCCACGTAGCGGAATTGGCGAAATACTTATTCCCGAAAATGAACCAGGAAGTTCTATTATGCCCGGTAAGGTTAATCCTACTCAGATAGAAGCTCTTACACAAGTTTGCATACAGGTAATTGCTAACGACATGGCAATTTCTATTGGCGACATGAATGGATTTTTCGAATTAAATGTTTACAAACCAATGATTATATTTAACTTATTAAATTCTGCCCGTTTGCTTGGTGATGCCTGCGTTTCGTTTAACGATAATTGTGCCCAGGGGATTGAAGCAAATATTCCGGTTTTACAAAAAAATCTTGCTAATTCCTTAATGCTTGTTACTGCATTAAATACTCATATCGGTTACGAAAATGCTGCTAAAATTGCCAAAAAAGCTCATAAAGACGGAACTACTTTAAAACAATCGGCTTTAGAATTGGGTTTAGTTACCGAAGAACAATTTAATGAGTGGGTTGACCCTAAAAAAATGTTGGGGTAATACATCAAAGAACAAATGTCTATTAATTGTTATTATACTCTGCACGGAGTAAATTATTACATTTTGGTTTCAGGTAAAAGGTATAAGGGTATAGGGCAATGTCGTTAAGTTAAGAAAAAAAAATAATGAATAATGAATATGGAACACCGAATAATGATGTAAATAAACCACTTCGAAATTCATCATTCAATGTTCGATATTCGATATTTTTTAAAAATCATGTTAACTTAACAACATTGGAGTATAGGTATAACCCTATCTTCCTTATGCCTTTATATCATATAACTCTATACCTTTTTGTCCCGGTTGTGCGCATACGCGTCAAGCTAAGAACCCATTTTTTGACTTAAAAACCCCTGATTCTCAATAAAATGATCGGGACTAAAGTCTCCTGTTTTGTGGTGCATCTATTTACCCCAACCTGAAGGTCTCTCCATTACCCACATCTTATTTCTGGCAAAAGGGCAATGCAATTAACCCACATTGCAACTTTTTCTGCAAAATTATAAAAAAATCGGTTGATAACTCCTGTTTTTATCAACAATTACAAAGTGC
>MENF01000094.1 GCA_001769035.1 Bacteroidetes bacterium GWA2_32_17 | reverse complement strand
CACTAATTATTTTACATATAATTGAATATCAAATCAATACAAGTTATTGAATAGCTTTTGTAGAAGACTTAGGATATAGAGCTTATATTTGTTTTTATGTTTTTTTCTACCAAGATTACGCTCCTAACGGAGCTATATTTACCCCAGCGGGGTAAAATCTTGGTAGAAAATAATTTCACCCCACCAATTTTATCGCTCCGTAGGAGCGAAACATTATGAAAATATTTTTTTAGCTTGACGCGTATGCGCCTGAGCGGGAGAACTCGAACATTAACACATTTATATTGTTTTTTAAGGTGTTCTCCGCTTATGCGGAGTAGGCAGTGAGAGCGCTTCGCTAAGTTCTGGTTCAAACAAGACTTTATGGACAGACACTAATTATATTAACTTATTTTCAATAGCATATTTAATTAATCCTACAACAGTATGTGTATTTGTTTTGCGAAATATATTTTTTCTATGAGTTTCAACTGTACGTTCACTAATAAAAAGTGTTTCTGCAATATGCTTATTTGAATACTCTCTGGCTATTAGTTTTAGTATTTCAAGTTCCCGTTTGCTTAATAATCTTGTGTCTGTTTTATCATGAATATTTTCAACTAAAATATGGGCAATTTCTTCACTTATATAAAATTTATCTTCTTTAACTCGTTGTATAGCACGAAGTAGTTGCTGTTGTGTTATGTTTTTTAGAATGTATCCATTCACTCCAAGTTGAATGGCATCTTGCACAATACCTTTTTCTTCGTGCATGCTAAGAACAATGATTTTAATTTCAGGATAAAGTTTTTTCACCTTTTTTATAAGTTCAATACCATCTTCTCCAGGCATTGAAATATCTGTTATTATAATTTCAACAGGATATTTTTCGAGAAATTCCAATGCAGATAGGGTATCATAAGCCTTATTAACAATAATAAATCCTTTTTCTTCGAGCATATTTTTAATACCATCTATTAATATCTGATGGTCGTCAACCAATAGAATCTTTGTGTTTTCAATAGTCATTTTGCTTAATTGTATTTAATGGAACATATATAATTACAGTTGTACCAACTCTATTGGGTATTGAATCAATTTCAATGGTCCCGTTTATCATTTCTATCCTTGATTTAATATTCTTCCAACCATGTCCGGCTGATTGTTTTAGAGTATCCGTATTAAACCCCGTTCCGTTATCCTCTATGAGCAGATTCAATTCTTTCTCATGTTTTGTAAAATGTATATTTACATGCGATGCTTGTGAATATTTAATAATATTATTCAGAAATTCCTGAATAATTCTGTACAAAGCAATCTCTATATGTTGAGGCAACCTTTGGTTAAATTCAAATACATCCAGATGAATTGAAATATTACTTAATTTATTATTTTTTTCTGTCAGCTCTTTTAAAGAAGGTATTAATCCTTTTATGGAAAGAATTTGTGGCATTATATCGAAAGAAATGTTATGTATTTCATGGTATAAATCATCTATAAGTTTCATAACATTTTTAAAAAGTAGTACTTTTTGGTCATTGTTTAATTTATCTTCATTTTCAAACTTACTGATATTAAGTTTAAGGGCTGAAAAATATTGTCCTATTCCATCATGAATATCACGGGCAAACCTTATCCGTTCTTTTTCCTGTGTATCAATAACAGACTTTAACTGTTCTTTCTGATTCTTTAGTTTTTCGCTATTTAATGCTTCTTTTTGCTTTATTTTATTACGACTAAATAATAACAATATGATTGTTAGTGTAAAAACAAATAAACAAAAAAACAGGATTAGCTGATTTCGTTTTTTATCTTTCTCTTGCAAAATTACTAATTCCTGATATTTTGCTTTTTCATTAAGTAATGATATTTCTTTTTCCTTTTTTTCGCTCTGATACCCTTCTTCCATCTCGTGAATCTGCCTATTGGAATTAACATTAAATATACTGTCATTAATCTTTTTAAAATATTTATGGTATTCATAAGCCTTTTTAAAATTTCCTGATTTTTCATAACTTTCCGATAAAACATCGGCAGCATTTTTAATGTTTTCTAAAGCGTTTATTTCTTTTGCAATATTTAAACTTTGCAGTCCATATTTTTTTGCTTCGGGGTATCTTTTTAACTTAATGTTCAAACTCGCTATGCTATATAAAACTGACGAAATCCCATTTTTATCATTAATTTCTTCTTTTATTTTTAAAGATTGCTGATAGAATTTAATAGCAAGAAGATAATTACCTTTATTTTCCTGAGCATTTCCGATACTGGTTAAGCAATTTGAAATACCCGCTTTATCGCCAAGTTTTTCCAGCATTTTCAATGCTTTCTGAAAATATTCTATGGCTATAAAATTATCACCTTTATACATTTGAATAATTCCTATATTTAATAAGCATACCGAAACATTTGCTCTATTACCGAGTTCTTCCTGTATTTTCAGCGATTTCTGCAAGTATTCAATAGCAAGAGGATAATTACCTTGTTTTATATAAACACTTCCGATATTATTATAACATGCTGAAACACCAGCTTTATCGCTAAGTTCATCGGAAATCTTTAACGATTTCTGATAATATTCAATACCAAGAGGGTAATTAGCCTGATATGTATATATATTTCCAATATTGGATAAACAACTTGATATACTTGCTTTATCGTTAAGTTCTTCTGAAATCTTTAAAGATTTCAGATAGTATTCAAGTCCAAGGGTGTAACTACCTTGATATATATGAATATTCCCAATATTGTTTAAAATTACCGAAACCCCTGATTTATCTCTAAGTTCTTTATATTTATTTAAAGATTTTTCGTAGTATAGTAAAGCTTTATAATAATTTCCTTGATTACAATAAATAACCCCAATATTAGAGTAACAGGAAGCTATTCCTTTTTTATAATTTATTTTTTGAGCAAGTTGTAAACTTTGTTGTCCAAAATGTAAAGATTTTTCAGGATCATTCATGGAAAGTTCATAGCAAAGGTTAATTAATATGTTTACTTTTGAACTATCTGGTTTTGCTGTTTTTAGAATTGTTTCAAGAGAATCAATTTTTTGTTGGTTTTGAGAAAAGGAAAATGGAACTATTACTAATAATAATATCTGAAAGTTAAGATATCTAAATATTTTATTCATATATAAGTTAAGTCTGAATGATATTAAAGCAAATGTATATAATAATTCTTAATTGATACACAAATAGATGTAAATTTTAATGAAATTATTTAAATAATTTTTTGCCTTTTACGTAATCGTTTTTGAAATTATATTCAATACTGTCGAACTGTTCTGATATCTGGGCAACAATTAGTAACTTTTGAAAACCTAAATTCAAGTAATTAATGCAACTTTTTAAGAGGAGTTAAAAATTTAATTTTTCAAGACAAAAGAGAAAGAAAAAATCTTTCCCCTTGTCCTGATATTTAAAAACTTCGAATGCCTTGAACTCGAACATTCTGAATCAAACACTGACTTTATGGGCAGAAACTATTTAGTGTAAAAACAATTAAATTATTTGAACTTTACAAAATAAAATTGATAAAAATAAAAATAATTTTTTTAACCTTGCATTAAGTTTGTAAATTTATAATGAGTAAAAAAATTATAAAAACTAATCGTATTCCATTTTTTGAAGATTTTAAGAAATGGAAAATTTTTATTTACATAGCTGTTTTTGCTATTTATGGCAATAGTATATTTAACAATTACTCGCTTGACGATGAGTTTGTTATAAAAAACAATCTACAGGTTCAAAAAGGTATAAAAGCTATACCCGAAATTTTTACTACCAAATACTTTACCGATAAGGTTTCGAGTTTTGGGTACCGACCTGTTACAAAAGCTGTATTTGCTATTGAGTATCAAATATTTGGACTGAATCCAAGAGTTAGTCATTTTATTAATGTTTTATTATTTGCTTTAACTTCAATTATTTTATTAAAATTATTAATTAAAATAATTCTGCCCAAAACAGGTGCTGTTTTTGTTTTTATTACAATGCTTATTTGGCTTTTCCATCCCATTCATACCGAGGTTGTTGCAAGTTTAAAAAATCGCGAAGAATTGTTTTATCTTATATTTTGTTTATTGTCATTGCAGCATTTTATTAATTTTATAGAGAAGCAAAAGTGGTATTATTTAGTTTTTGCAATTTGTTTATTTATTTTGGGATATTTATCAAAACAAAGTGCAATTTCTTTTGTACTAATAATTCCAATGGTGCTTTGGTTTATGTATGTAAAGTTTGAAAATATTAATCGTTTTTTAAAAGATAACTTTAGAGTAATTGTTTCTGTATTTGTATTGTTAATTATAACATATATTTTATATAAATTTCCAACATGGTTTTTCCCACAGGATAAAGTTGAGCTTTTATCGTTCGAAAATCCTACCCGATTCGACCATTCAAAAATTGCAATACTATCGCTTTCGGCTTATGCAATGCTTATAAATATTAAACTACTTTTTATTCCACATCCTTTGGTTTTTTATTACGGGCAGTTTACAATTCCCGTAATACATATAACTGATTTTTTAGTGATTTTTTCTTTGATTCTTCATGTTGTTATTTTATTCTTTGTTATTAAAAATTTTAACAAGAAATCAATTGTTATATTTGGCACATTGTTTTATTTTTTAGGAATATTACCATTTTCTAACTTATTTATGGAAATTAACGGAATTATTGCCGAACGTTTTCTATATGCACCTTCTATTGGTTTTGCAATTGTTTTTACATTTTTAATATTTAAAATTTCTAAAATAAATATTAACTCAAACTCATTAAAATCGGCAACAAGTACTTTTAAATATATTGTTATAATAATTGTTTTTGCATATTCATTTAAAACAATTGCCCGCAATACTTCATGGAAAGACTGCTATACTTTATACAGCAACGATATTACATATCTTGATAATTCTGTTAAGGCAAACGATATATTAGCCCAAACAATAATGGATAGAGTAATGAACGAAATATCTTCAAATAAACCTTTAATTCAGCTAAAGCCATCATTAGATAGTATTATAACATATTACAGTCGTTCTTTGGAATTATTTCCGGATAATCCCAAGGCACTTAATAACATAGCAAATATTTATATTAATTTTTATAATAAACCCGATATTGCTATTACTTATCTTAATAAAGCTGATTCAATAAAAAAAAACAGTTACGAAATATCTTATAATATTGCAAAATGTTATGAGTTAATGAAAAACGATGAAGGAGCAGTTATTTTTTATAAAAAAACTATTAAAAGCGAATCTTTTCATCCCGATGTTTGGAATAATTTAATTGCAGCTTATTATAGATTAAATAAGCCAGATAGTGCTAAGTTAGTTTGCGAACAAATGCTTGCTTATGACTCTGTTACCGATGTCCCATATATTGGATTAGGATATTATTATATTTCGAAGGAAGATACAATTAATGCAATAAAAAATTGGGAAAAAGCCATTGAAAAAAATCCACAGAATTATAAAAGGTGCGAAAGTTTAAGCAAGTATTTTAAATTTCATAACGATACTGTTAAAGCCAATTATTACTATAAAAAATCTATTGAAGCTCAAAGGTATTCGAAAAATTAATTTTGTTTGCCAATAATGTCATTAAATAAAGCGATTGAGTTTTAATAATGTCGTACCGTAGTTTATCCCGATGAAAGAGGGAGTACTTTAGAATCATATTTAGTTCAATTGTTACCATAATGTCATCCCTCTGGGATTTTCCGGAATCGCTCGCATCCTGCGAGTGATTATTTCTTTGGCATCCTGCCACATTTCAACAAATACATTTATTGTAAATTATAAACAAAAATACCAGAACATAATACAAAACTCACTCGCAAGATGCGAGCGGGTATGTGGAATTTTATTAAGCTCAGTTGGAGCGGTATTATGATAAAAAAGAAAAATAACATTTAGCTAAAGTCCTGTAGGGCATACGCGTCAACTTAAGGGAAACAATGTATTCATATCCTGTTCAAAATTAATTCTTTTTCTTCTATCATACGAACAATATCGGGCTAAAGATT
>MENF01000093.1 GCA_001769035.1 Bacteroidetes bacterium GWA2_32_17 | reverse complement strand
ATCGCATAATCATTGTCATTGGCGGTATTCGCAAATGTTGCACAGTTTGAAGTTGTTGCACAGATTTGCCCGGCACCGTAAATTGAAACCTGTGTACCAGGTGAGAAAACTCCACCAACACAATTCTGGTCAAAAGTACTAAAATTAGCATCACCTGTCCATGCTCCCGGCACTGTCCATGAATACCATATATTGTTCTCGGTACTTCCTGAACAAAGAGCATCATCAGGTGTTGCACAGTAACCGGTTGTGGTATAAATTGTACCGGCTGTTATAGGTATGGCATTTGCGCAATTGTCATTAGGTGGAGGACTGCAATTTGCAGAACTGGTAATACAAAGGTCGGTTCCTGTATTACCAGTACTACCTGACTGTGGTGTAACAAGCACAAAGTATTGTACACCAATTGTTGTAGCGATATTAAAACTTTGCCCATCATTTCTGGATGTACAGCTAATACAAGTAAGTGCACTGCATGTGCCACTAAAAACAGTAATATCTACATCTGCTAAAGATTCAATATTTGTTATTGTTGTGTTGTTACTGTTAGCCGTGAAGGTAGCCCAACTGAAGTGTTGGTTTGTTTCATTATCGCATCCGCAATAGTCTGTACCTACTGTATTTGTCCATTGCGCAGTACCACCAAGTGCGACATTACCGTTATCAAAAGCACAAGGTGAATTATTAGGATGAACAATGGTAGCAAGTTCACAAGTAGATCCGATAAGTTCATTTGGTGTTTGCGTTGGCAGGACATGAACTATTGGACCTGCACTGATACAAAATGTACCCGTTCCCCCGTTCCCGTCAATACGAATAAAATAAGTGTTGCCAGGCACCAAACTCCCATTAAATACAAGAATTGAACTATAATAATTATTAATTGGAGGGTTTGTATTTCCCAAAGTTGCTCCTGCATCTTCACTACATCCTATTTCTGTTAAAGTTCCCGTACATGTATTGTCTGATGAACTGTAAACAGCCATTTCAGTATCTGTTAAAGTATATCCCCCGTAATCGGTACTAATTTCCATACTATCATTGTTTGCCACAAAAGAAAACCACACATCATAATTAGGCCACGTCAACCAACAAAATGGGTTCGGATCAGCAGGGTTATAAGTTGCTCCCGTATTGGTAGAGGGTACACACACACCATTGGTTGTAATTGGAGTTGCATTACAAATCAAGTCATTTGAAGGTTGTGCTATAATAATACTCGTATAGATGCACAGTATTAAAGATAATAAGTATTTTTTCGTTTTCATAATTTCCATGTATAAAATTAGTTTTCCAAATTAATAACTTGTTCTAATATGCCTTGTTGTTTATCGTTGTCCATCTCAATAAAATACTTTTTTGGGTTTGCAGATTCACTAATAACAATGTTTTCTGGAAAGATTTTAATTAGGGTTCTTGCTGAAATTTTTGCATAAACTACTTCTGTAGGTTGCCTTAATTGCTCAATTTTTATTAACAAACTATCAGTAAGGATAGTTTGTTCTTGAAAATAAATATCTTTGGCATCTTCCGAAAAAAAGATAAATTGATAAGTTCTGGGTTGTGCTGCTGTTTGGGAAAACACTTGAAAACATAAAATTGAAAACAACCCTGCTATAACTATTTTTGTAATATTTTTCATTATGCCGCTAATTTTTAGTTACCATTTTGATATGGTAAAGTTAAAAGGAGTGAGTGTTTAAATAATAAGGTGATTACTGTAAAAGAGTAAGGTAAAGACTGTAATTTGTCTTTTAAGGTGGAATATTTAATCTATCAAACCACTTTTTATAGCGTATTTGACCAAGCCAACCACATTGTGAATGTTTAGCTTTTGCATAATATTGGTGCGGTGATTTTTTTTGTTTTAGGGTTTAGGAATAATTTTTTCGCAATCTCACTAAGTTGAAGCGGGCTACAATCCTTGAATAACCTACAAACTCGCCTGTTTTTTATACACGATGTCATGCACTTGCGGTTTTAGTTTCTGTCAGTAAGTCTGTCAATTGTTTCACCCTTGCAATACTTGTTATTTCTGTTCAAATTGCAAATCTCCAAATTAGTTTCCCGACTATAGTTGTCCGCTCCAGCTTTATCGTGTTTTTCGTGTTAAATTCCTGATTGATGACAAAGTAGAAAAAACTTCCAATTTTAGGTATCCAGTTAATTCTGTAATCGACCAATATATTATTGTCTTCATTGTTCCATTGGGCGAATAAGCCTGTTTGTAATTTAGGGCTAAAAGCATAGTCTATTCGCCCGCCTATCTCATCGGTTGTGAACGATTTCTCTGGTAGATCAATATAATTTCGTTGCCAGTCAAGACTTACGTTAAGATGTTTGTTAAAATTAAAAAACGTAATAAGTGCATATTCCTGCCTATGTCCAGTATAAAACTCACCGATATTAACAGATGCCTCTGCTGAAAATTTTCTTCCTCTAAAAGTGCTACTCTGAATTTCAAATCGGGTATCCCAATATTTACCGGCAGGAATATAAATACTGTCAATAAGTTCAAAATCTTCATCCGGGTTGTCAAAAACATGCTGAATATTAAATTCCATAAATTCACCGCTTTTTGATACAAAACCGAATGGGCGCCACTCATAAAAAACAGATTCTGTTGTTTTGGTTTCTTCATTTATATAATAATTAATATCAATCGGTTTAAAGATAAGGTTCCTGAAAAATGGAAGGTTTTTAAAACGCGGATTAAATTGAAGTTCTGTATAGAACATTTGATAATTCTTTCGATTGGTAAACCCCATTTCAGGATTAAACCCCTTTTCTACACTTGTGAAACCAAAGTCGTATTCAATAACATCATTCGGATAACTCAATGAAATATTATAGGAAAGATTATTTTTAATTATATTTTCATTTTCAACAAATATTTTGGTTTCCGAAAGTGCAAATTCTCCGCCAACAATTAGATTTTTATTTCCAAAAATCTCTGATGTAGAGTAAGTAATGTCTGCACCATATACTCGGTTGTAGCCTTTGCCGGAATATTTCTGCGTGGTAATAAAACCAATGCTTGATTGTTTAGAAATATTTTGTTTTATACGGATTATTGAATAGTTGGTTGTTGGAATAGTGTCTTTCAGGTATGTCTGCAAAGACATAACGCCAATATTTGTTTGGTTTAATTTACCAAAAAGTCTCGCACCACCGATTATTGGGACAATATTGTTTTGGTCTATGCCAATTCTACGGCTATAAAAGAGCCTGGCACTGCCGACATTCATATCGTAATAATTTTTACCTTCCAGAAAGAATTGTCGTTTCTCTGGATAGTAAAGCGAAAATCGTGATAAATTTATTTGTTTCCGATCCAATTCAACCTGGGCAAAATCTGTATTTACAGTAAAGTTTAATTTAAATGTTTGTGTAATGTCAAAATTAACTTCTCCGCCTATTTTAACCGAATTGTCAGGCTTATTGTCAGTAAGTTCAGTGCCTGCAATCATGTATGGTTTTATTTCGATTTTTGCTTCTTGTTGAATATTATTAATTCCGAATAGTTTCCCTCCTTGAGATATTTTCTCAATTTCGTATAATCTCGACCATCCCTGCCACAAAACTTGTTCTTTTTTCCTTCGAATATTTCTTTCAAAATTAATCCCCCAAACCTGTATGCTGTCTTTTGTAAATTTAAATGTGGAAAAAGGGATAACCATTTCTACAAACCAACCTTGTTCGTTTTTATTCACAGCAACATCCCAAACGCCGTTCCAGTCTTTGTTGAAATCATTGCCTTCATCGCCCACCCAAACATCAGCCAATGCCCCGTTGGGATTAGTTACAAACAGGTAACCGTTGCGATTGTCATTGAACGGGCTTATCATAAGTTCGACATTATCATCGCTCCCCCAGCTAAAATCACGCCCTATTTGCTGAGCTGAAATTTTATCAGGTTCACTATCGAAGCACCAAATTCCGAAATAGATTTCGATGGAATTATAAACAACGGCAATTCGTGTTTTTTCGGTTGCCGGCGACCCTTCACATTGCTCTCTTTGGGTAAACTTATCAATAACAACTGCTTCCAACCAGCAAGATTCTGTCAGTTGACCGTCAAGTTTTATTTTTCCATCATAAGAACTAGCGATAAGGGTATCTGGTTTTGAATGTTGTCCATAAAGATTACTACTGTACAATAGAATTAAGAAATAGATAAGTAAATGTTTCATTAATACTACATTAATTTTCAGTAGCGGATGAGGTAACTAATATTTTAAATTCAGTTCTTCTGTTCAATTTTTTTCGAACTGTCTTAATTGATCAATTAATATGCTGATGGTAAGAATTTTCTTTATTTTGAAATAACACATCCCTGTCGTCTTCAGAAAAAAACAAAAACTGATATTTAGTCGATTAACAAATAATATCCACACTAATGATAATCAATAGAATACATTAATATCTCATTGATTAATAATTTGCACAATATGCAATCATGACACTAAGTTTTTAGTTGCCATTTGTTATGCAAAGTTAAAAGGAGTGAGTGTTTAAATAATAAGGTGATTACTGTAAAATAGTAGGGGAAAGACTGTAATTTGCCTTTTAAGGGGGAATATTTAATCTATCAAACCACTTTTTATAGCGTATTTGACCAAGCCAACCACATTGTGAATGTTTAGCTTTTGCATAATATTGGTGCGATGAGTTTCTACGGTTTTGGGGCTGAGAAATAATTTTTCAGCGACTTCGGTATTTGATAATCCGTTTGCTATATGTATTAGTATTTCAATTTCTCTCACGGAAAGTAAAGCAGTTGAATATTTTTGTTTTTCCTTATAGTTGGTATCTTCTGAAGATAAAGTTGCAAGAACAATTGGAATTTCACTGCTGAAATAGGTTTTTCCTTTTACAACTGTATGGATTGCTTCAAGTAGTATTTCTTTGTTAATATTTTTTAAAATATATCCTGATGCCCCTGCATTTAACATTTTTTTTACAATGGTTTTTTCGCTATGTGTGGTTAGAGCAATAACTTTAATATGTGGATATTTACTAGTAATAAAAGCAGTAGCATCGTATCCATTTAGTATTGGCATTTCAATGTCCATTAATATAATATCTACAGGTTTTTTAGCTATAATGTCAATTGCCTCCCTGCCGTTGTTTGCGTGTGCAACGACAGAAATATTTTTCTCATTACGCAGCAGTGACCTAATCCCGTCAATGATAATCTGGTGGTCATCTACAATCATAATATTTATTTGCCTATCGGGCATATGTCATTTGCTATTTATTTTACTGGTATTCTCACAACTGCCACTGTTCCCAGATGTACACTTCCTCTGATTGAAAATGTTCCATTCAATGCATGCACACGAGCTTCAATATTGGATAGCCCGATCCCTTTTTTTTCATTATTTTGATTCTGTGTTACTCCCACCCCGTTATCTTCCACCATTAAAATTATTTGCTCCTTTGTTTTATGTAAATATACTGCTATTTCACTGGCAATGGCGTGTTTCAAAATGTTATTTAATAATTCCTGAAATATACGGTAAAGTCCGATTTCAATGTTTTCATTCAAACGTATAATATTATCTTTTTCAAAAGTATATTTAATATTTAAGTTGGCTGTTGTTCTTTCCAGCAAATCATCCATAGCATCGAGAAGACCTGCTTCCTGTAATGCTTTTGGCATCATACAATGCGACAAATTGCGAACTTCTTTACAAGCATTATCAAGTGAATTTACAATTTGATGAAATATATATTTTTTTTCTTCGGTAATAAATGCAGTACTGTCTGTAATATTAGCAAAATTTATTTTAATACTTGCTAAGGTCAGCCCTATACCATCATGCAGGTCCTGAGCAATGCGTTTGCGTTCTTTTTCCTGTGCATCAATTATTACTTTAGTTCGTAATTCTTGCTGTTTAAGAAATTGAGTTTTAAGTATTTCTTTCTGTATGATTCTATTACGGGAGATAAATAACCAACTTATTACAATTATTAGTAAAAAGAATCCCACAAGTGCTGTAAGCAAAATCCTATTATTGTGTAGTCGTTTCTGCTGTTCTATTATCCTTAATGATTTTAATTCATTTTCATTATTAAGTAGTTTAATTTTATTATCCTTTTTTTCCGTCTCGAATTTGGTTTGCATTTCGGCAAGTTGTATTTTGCTTTCTTTACTGAAAATACTGTCTTTAATTTGTGTATAGTGCTGATAATACTGATAGGCATTTTTATAATCACCTGTTTTTTCATTTACCTCGAATAATCCTCTGTACGAATCAAGCATTAATTGCTTTGATCCAACTTCATAAGCAATTTGCAATCCATTTTGATACCACACTTTTGCTTCGGTATATTTTAATTTACCAACGTAAGCATTTGCAATATTAATGTAAGTGATAGGGAAGTGCTGCTTAATACACAATTCTTTTTGTATTTTAAGTGAAGCAAAAAAAGCAGAAAGCGCCTTATCGTAATTACCTTGTGCACCATAAATAATTCCGATATTGTTATAAGAAGTTGCTATACCTTTTTTATCTCCGTTTTCTTTTCGTATTTTCAGCGAGATAAAATGATTTTTAAGTGCCATACTGTAATTTGTTTGCTCACCATATACAATACCGATATTGCTATAAGAACTAGCGATACCACGTTTGTCTCCTATTTTGATTTGAATTTTTAGCGCAGTAAAATAATTTTCTAAAGCCATGTCATATTTAGCTTGTGCTTCGTATACTAGGCCTATATTGTTGTATGTAGCAGCTATACCTTTTTCATCTGCTATTTCTATTTTCAAAGAAGTTAGAAAATTTTTTAACGCTTTTTCATAGTCGTTTTGCTGAAAATAAATAGTTCCGATATTGTTGTAAGAAATAGCTTCTCCTTTAGGATACTTCAACTTTATTGCCAATTGCAAAGCAGTATTTCCTATTAGCAAAGCTGTATCGTGGCTGCTAATATTTTCATATTCCCTACAAAGATTATTTAGATGAATTACTTTATTAGTATCTATTTTATCGGTATAGAGCAATTGTTTTAAACTGTCAATTTGATTATTGGCATAAAGTTGAGATGATAGTGAGGAAAATAAACAAATAGCAAATAAATATTTTCTCATACAAAATAATGACCTAAATTTATTACAAATATAAAATATTTTTGAACTAAAGCTCAAAATTTCATTATTATACTAAAAACAGGTTAAACCTTAACTCCGCCATGTTTTTACGTAATAAGATTTAATTGATTGTAAATATATTAGTTACATATTTTAATAAATTCCGTAAATACGTAATATGATTTTTAATAAAAAATCTTATCAAATATTGATTGGTACAGGCGTTCAGCTATTTCTATTACGTAAATATTTGCGGAGTTACGGGTTAAATTTGTACAGGCTCGGTATAAAGGAATATGGTTTGTGCGCCTTATACCCCTATACCTTTTTAAAATGTCTGAATTTATCCCACGCACAGTATTAATTTAAAAATCTAACGGCATGCTTAACTTTTCATTCTACTTTAACCCTAATTCCTTCTGAATGTGATGTAAATTCAGGTGCATACATACATTGAATGGTTGTTATACCATTAGAAAAGTCGCTTTTTTACGAAGCCCCGATTTATACTAAAAAAAACGGAATGAAATTTTAATTTTGTAATCAGTATTCAGTAATCAGTGGTTTCTAACTGATATTTTGGCTATCCGCTTTCTATCGGATTCGTTTTCGGTCATAAGCCCTGTTCTTTGCGACAACTTTTATGTCGGCTGTGTAGTTATAAATTTACATCGGGCAAAGTATATTATTGATAAAATTGAAATATTAATGTTACTTACTTAAAATTTTAAATTCAACTCTTCGATTTAATTGCCTGCCCTCCTCATTATCATTTGAAGCAATTGGCTGAGAATATGCATAACCTTTATATTCAAGTCTTGATGAAGCAATTCCGCGTTTTATTAAATATTCAACTACAGATTTTGCACGGGCATTTGAAAGTTTAGTGTTTAGTTCTAACGAACCCTGATTGTCGGTATGCCCTGATATTTCGATACGCATATTTGGATTATCTATCAAGAGATTATATACTCGCTCCAATTCGCTTAGTGATTCTATTTTAATGCTGTCGCTGGCATAGTCGAAAAAAATATTCCTTAAAACCATTTTTGAACCTACAATCATTTTTTCGAGATGAATAATGAGTGTAACTTCAGAATAAGCTGCCGAATCGGGTATATCGAAATTTTCGGAATGAAAAAGATAACCTTCAGATTTAACTGTAATCCCGTAATTTTTCCCGGATGGGAGCGATATAAGAAATTTTCCTGTTGCACTATTGGATTTTATTTTGGATATGACTTCGTTTTCCACGTTGTCGGTAATTTCAATGTCCGAACCAAGGATAGCGGAACTAAGTTTATCACTTACAATTCCTTTGAGCAAGGTTAGTTTAGGTCCTTTGTCTTGTTTCTTTTCTACAGGTCTGATTT
>MENF01000092.1 GCA_001769035.1 Bacteroidetes bacterium GWA2_32_17 | reverse complement strand
CCGGTAGCAACAGAACCATAATAATTTAGAGGTGATGTAAAAGTTGCAGTAGTGTCCCATTGATAATCATAATAGGTGATACCGGTTAAAGGATTCCAGTCAAGAATTACATTAGGAGCCTGGTTTGTCGCACCGATAGAAGGGCTTACAAGTGTGACTTGATCCGTGGTGGTAAAATTCCAGATAGCTGACCATGAAGACGAATCAATAGGGATAGAAGTTTTTATTGCTCTTACTTGCCAATAATATACTGTTCCAAATAAAAGATTTGAGGTGCTTGCCTGACTTGAACCAGTAACTGTAATAATACTTGCTCCAACCAAAGTGGGACTTGTGTTTAGCTTATATTCATAACCAGTTGCTCCTGTAATTGAAGACCAATCTAAAAGTACGTTAGGCTCGTTATTTATTGAACCAATTGCAGGCGAAGTTAAAGATGGTGTACTTAACAAAGCAAATACAGGCGATAAATAGAATAGAAATAGAATGATAATAATTAATGTTTTCATTTTATTTTTGTCAGTGATTATCGTGCTGACTCCGCACTTTTAGTTATTATTTTGTTTATTAAAGTTTATCTACGGTTGTTTCTATTGGTTGCATATAACAGTTCGCTATTCCCAACGAGTTGGGAGTATATTTATTATATCTACAGTCGTTGTTTTCATGTAAATAATTGAATATGACTGCTATATGCTCCTGTACCTTCAAAATCATCATTAATAACATTATTAATGAATATATCAAATTTTATGGAATAAACCCAACTTTTAAATAATCGTTCAAAGATAATAAATTTTTAAATTCGCGCATTTTTTCACAGCTTTCGTTCTGATGCTTCGGAACGATTTGCAATCTTTTTTAAGCATGTGATATGCATATTATGTTTGTGAGGACACAAACAATGGTGAAAGAATAAAATATAGAATGAAGAAACACGTAATAATTTTATATTCCACAATCGTATTTTTGGTTGTGGCTTGTCCACATTAAGTACAATTTAGGTTTATACTGCTTTTGCAGTTTCGGCAACAACTAATTTATAATTTGTTGCAATAACTTCTGTTACAGTGTGTTTTTTATCATCTTTGTCGGTGTAATGGCGACTTGCAAGTTTTCCAGTTAGCGAAACCCGGCTACCTTTTACAATTTCGCCATTAGCAGCATCGGCAAGTTTATTCCACATAACAATATTATGCCATGTAGTATCACGTACCCAATTACCTTCGCGGTCTTTATGACTCGAGCTTGTAGCAAGCGACATTTTTAATACTTTATTACCGTTTGGTAATGTTTTTACTTCGGGATTTGAGCCAACAAATCCGCTAAGTTCTACTTTGTTAATCATCTTTTCCATAATATTTTTTTTAGTTAATAATAAAAAATGAATTTTAATTTGAGACAAAGATAAGGTGGTCAAAAATCCTTATTCGTCTGTTAATTAAGTATATTCGTTTATAGTCGTGTGTAAACAGTTACAAACGGATATGTTGTTTATTATATGATATTTACAATTTAATAAATAAATTATGAAATAAATTATAAAACCGATAAAATCAAATTTAAAAAATAAACTTAATTTTTTTTTGTAATTTATTTGTGTTTTGTAGTTTGAAAATAAAATTTATTTTAAAAACATGTTCCACAAATGCCTTATATTGTGTTAGCTATAATTTATTTTTATAATTTTTGTGGAAATTTCAAAACTAAAACATCTAACTACCAAAATCAATATTTATTTACAATTAAAATTTTTAAGTCATGAAAACAACAATTTTTTTAACAGTAATTTTTGCAGCCTCTTTATTAATTGCTGCAACAATTGGAACTCCCGATTCAATTTCGGGCGTTGTGCAAGATGCTTCAACAAAAAAAGCATTAGACAAAGTAACAGTTTCGTTATTCAGAAATGGAAATTTTGTTACTTCTATTAAAACAGGAACAGACGGTAAATTTATTTTCGAGAAATTAATTCCCGCAAAATATTTACTAAAAGCTTCGAAACAAAATTATTTAAGCTGGGCTGGACAAGCATTTGATTTTAAGAAAGGTGATTCAAAAAGCGTTACAATTACACTTAGTCAAAATTTGCCAGTTGTATTAGAAGAACAAAAATATAAAAAAGATGAGGCAAAAGGGGTTTCCTCAATTGTAAGTTGCGAGAGACAAATGAACCAATCAGTTGCAGGTTATTCAATGGATTACGATAATGTTGATGTTGTACACAATACCGAAACTTACGATAAAATTAATGATAATGCTTTTAAAGAATCGCTAACAAATCCACTATCAACTTTCTCGGCAGATGTTGACAAAGCATCGTATTCAAATGTTCGTAGATTTTTAAATCAGAATCAAATGCCTTATAAAGATGCAGTTAGAGTTGAGGAAATGATAAATTATTTCGAATACAATTACCCACAACCTACCAATGGCGACCCTTTTTCGATAAATATGGAAATTGGTGAATGTCCATGGAACGAAAAACACGAAATTGCAATGATTGGTTTACAAGGCGAAAATATTGCAGCAACTAAAATTCCTGCAAGTAATTTGGTTTTTCTATTAGATGTATCTGGTTCAATGAGCGACCAAAATAAACTTCCATTATTAAAACAAGCTTTTAAAATTCTTGTAAATAATTTAAGAAACGAAGATAAGGTTGCAATAGTAGTTTATGCAGGTGCAGCTGGTTGTGTGTTAGAATCAACGCCCGGTAGTCAAAAAGAAAAAATTAATGCATCACTTGAGCTATTGCAATCGGGGGGCAGTACTGCTGGAGGTGCCGGCATTAATTTGGCTTATAAAATTGCAAAAGAAAACTATATTATTGGTGGAAACAATCGCGTAATTCTTGCAACCGACGGCGATTTTAACATTGGAGCAAGTAGTGATGGTGAAATGACCAGACTAATTGAAGAGAAACGTAAAGATGGCGTTTTTATCAGCATACTTGGTTTTGGTATGGGTAATTACAAGGACTCGAAAATGGAAAAAATTGCAGATGCCGGAAATGGTAACTATTACTACATTGACAATATTATGGAAGCCAAAAAAGTTTTTGGAAAAGAACTTTGGGGAACACTTTACACAATTGCAAAAGATGTAAAAATTCAGGTTGAATTTAATCCTTCGAAAGTTAAAGCATACCGATTAATTGGTTACGAGAACCGCCTTTTAAATAAGGAAGATTTTAACGACGATAAAAAAGATGCTGGCGAAATTGGTTGCGGTCACACTGTTACAGCACTTTACGAAATTATTCCTGCAAACTCAGATGAACAAATAAATAATACCGACCCTTTGGAATATCAAAACACAAAAGTTACAAACAGTAGTGATATTATGACAGTTAAGCTACGTTACAAAAAACCTGATGGCGATGTATCAATGCTAATTGTAAATAAAATTAAAGAAAACGACCGCAAACAAAACAATTCAAACAACTTCACTTTTGCTTGTGCAGTTGCAGAATTTGGAATGTTGTTACGCGAATCGGAATTTAAAGCAAACTCATCTTATTCGGCAGTAATGGCACTTGCTAAAAATGCTAAGGGCGAAGATAAAGAGGGTTATCGCTCCGAATTTATGAAATTAGTAGAAACAGCCGATTTGCTTAAAAAGTAAAAACAAAAAACAAAAATGTAAAGCGTAGCCAATGCTACGCTTTTTTAATTGTGATTTAAAGACCTTCAGATTTCCTGACATATCCCCGCAATCGTTCGCATCTTGCGAGTGATTGTTAATTTGGCATCCTGCCCCTAATAACAAAATATATTTATTGTAAATTATAAACGGAAATACAATTAAAAATACCAGAGGTAAAAGTAAAACTCAGTCGCAGGATGCGAGCGGGAGAAGAGGTAAATTGTCTGAACTATAATTTTTAGGATAGCTCAACAAGCTCACTACAAGTTTTGATGATTATAGGATTAACGAATTTATTATTAAGAGTAGATGTTTCGCTAATCACTCAACATGACAAAAAAATGAAATCTATACATTGTTAATAATGCTGTTTTTTAAAACTGAAAATATATAAATGGTTGTACGTTACTCGATTTTGTATAAACAAACTGCCAAATACAATGTTTTAATTTGTTTTAAAAACAAATTTAAAATTTGCTATTTTTTTATTTTGCGAATTTAAAATCATTCCATAATAAATTCCATTAGATAATCTGTTAATATCAATAGAATTTAAATTATTTGAAATTGTTGTGTACTTTATTATTTCTCCAGAATTTGAATAAATAAAAAGAGATAAGTCATTTTTATTATATCCACTTATGTTAATACTCAAATTTTCTGATGTAGGATTGGGGTAAACTAATATAGAAAATGAGGGGTTTTCATTTTTAAAATCCTGATTAATTTGAAGCAGTGTAGAATATGCAATAGCGGTTGTTGTTGTATTTGTATAAATAGGCGGATTAAAATCAAAATAAATATTTGCAGTATTTGTAATTACATTTCCAAGTGAAACCCCTTGTTTACATTTTATTGCATATTTTACAAATCCATGACTACTTAATTCATCTTGAGATGAAGGCGGAAGATAAATATTGTTAAAGTTAAAATCAACAACTGCATTTCCATTAATATTCCAATTCACAGGATGACTACTTGATATAACTCTAAATGTACCATAGTCGAGATAACTATTTAATGTGTCAGAAACATGAATATTTGTAGCTTGATAAGTTCCTGTATTCTGAAATCTTATTATATACTCAAGTTCTTCACCACTTTGAGCTTGTTCGGGTGTAAAATAATTTCCTTGAATACATTTTTTGTCATTTGGATCATAAGAACCAATAATTAGTTCATTTATTATAGAGTAATTATCAATAGTATTTATATCGTTTATAATTGGATTTACAGATGAGAAACATTGAATAGAATCGCCAAGTGTGCTTGTTGTTGAAGTAGTTATTGTTACATCAATATTCTGAACATCCATATAGTCCAATAAACTGGTATTCCATTGAATAGTGTTACCAACTATTGAATTAGGTATTATTGATGAAGAAATATAGGTAAGTGAAGTATCCAATATTAATTGAATATTAGGAAATTGAGTTAATGACCCTTTATTTATAATTGAAAGTTGAAGTGAAGTATAAAATCCCGGCACAAAAGGAGTAGGGTTTGTTAAGTCTATTGATAAATCAGCTATTCCGGGAGTTATATAAATTCCGAAATCTTTATTTGAAGCGGCTCCATTTATTAAATAAGAATTTGGTGAAGATGAGGCAAAAGAAACCGGAAGAACAGGTTTTAATGTGTCTCCAATAACATCTGTCAAAATAGCATAGTGGCCTGTTGTATCAGTTGTAGCAACTGTTCCTGCTGTTACCATTTTGACAATAATGTTTGGCATTCCTAATTCTCCTGAATCTTGTATTCCGTTTTGATTACTATCTTGATAAACGGTGCCGGTTATTGTATAAAATTCACCAGATCTTCGCCAAACACTATTATACCATGCACCTGCGTATAAAATACCATTTAATGAAGTTATACTCTTTGTTTTAAATAGATTATTATCTGAAATCGGTTGCCAATTACGTCCTTGGTCAGAACTTAAGTATATGCCATAATTAATATTATTATATTGGACAACTCCAAACCAATTACCATTAATAGAAATAATACTAGTTGGAAAAAGATGTGTTCCCCAGTTAATGTCAATGGGTAGTCCATTAATAATGTAATTTTGCCAAGTGTTTCCGTAGTCTGTTGATAAAGTTAAAGAATCATCCCATGTCTTTCCAACAAAAAAACTATCAACAATTTGGAAATCATTTGATTCTAACTGACATCTTAATAGCAACCAAGTGTTTGAAACAGAGTCAAACCTATATAAATAGTTGTTGTCAATTAATGCCAATACATCAGTATTAGAAGTAAAAATTCTTCCTATAGTATTTAAATATTGATTAGTACATGGTCCACTTATAGGAGGTGGAATAATAGGTAATTGCAACCAAGTTACACCAAGATTGTCACTATAATAGAGTGAATCGCATGAATAAAATATTCTATGATGTAATTTATTAATATAAGGAAACGATTGCCAATATGAAGAATTATTATTGGGGTTATTAACATTACTCCAAGTTAATCCTTTATCAAAAGACCTTAACAAAGAATATGTTGTTGCAACCAAAATTGTGTCTCCATCAAAACATATATCTTTTATTGAATAACCATTTTGGGATAGGAAATTAAACTTGTTCCAAATTTGACCTTCATTGTCGCTGTAATATAAAGAGTTGTATTGATTAATACCCTCTGAAGCGTATAAACGTCCTTGAAAAGATTTAAAGACATTTATATATATTAATCCTAAACCAGTATTTGTAATAATTATTGAGTCTTGAGAATTAACGTGCCTAACAATTCCATCATTATAGGAAGTTTCAATATAATCCCCGTTACTAACATTTAAAGTATCGCCATTTAAATAATTTATAATTGGTCTGGAATTAATATAGTTCCATGTTAAGCCGTTATCAATACTAAAGTAATTCGTATCAAGTTTATTGGTAATAATAAAGATACTATCATTGGAATTTAATATCCCACCCATAGAAATACCTATAGGAGTTACAAAAACACTATCCCAAGAAATGCCATTATTTATTGATCGCATAACTTTTTCATGCCATGGATTCGTGTTAATTTCATCTCCAAAAATAAATACAGAATCAGTCATGTATGCCATAACCGGATAAGTGCTAGTATAAATTAATTGCCATGAATATCCTTGATCGTTTGAAATATGATAATAATACGTATCAGGTGAAGAAGTTGAAGATTCTGCAACAATGTTATTTCCAATTATTCTTAAAAAACCAAATCCATTCTGAATACTGGGGTCTATTGTTGACCAGTTAGTGCCAAAATCATGTGTAATCCAATAAGAGTATGAATCAGTAAAAAGAAAAGTGTTTTGAACTCTTTGAAGTCTTGGCCAAAAACCACCAAAAGGAGTAAAAGCATAAATTGGAGAACTCCATGTGTTTCCACCATTAAAACTAACAATAGAATAGAAAACATAGTTATAAAATGAATCAGGTTCATATACATTATACAAAATTAATACTGTATCATTTTTAGAAGATATATCAACACATATTCCATTTATTAGTGAAGATTTTTGCCATGTTAGCCCCTCATTATCAGAGGTGTAAACACCTATATTTGTACCTGCCCATATTTCATTCCCTACTCTCTCAACACAATAAACATGTCCACCCAATGGACCATTTGTTTGCACCCATTGTGCATTAGTTTTATTAACTAAAAATAAAGTTAATAAAAGACTTAATAATAATGATATAGTTTTCATATTTTAATTTTTATAAAATTAATAATAGTTATTTGAATACAATATATAAGTTTCCTAACAACGAAGTTGAGTTTCCCAATGCATTATATTAAAATTATATCCTGATGTTACGCATGAAATATCCAAAAATAGCCATTTTAACATTTCAAACTGTTAATAACTCTCTTTTCGCAACTAAAATTAGTTCTTGAATACCAATAAATGCTATAATATGCAACAATTCACTTTTTTTCACTTTTTTCAATCAATTTTGGAAACACCTAAACAACCAAATATAATCTTTATTTTCAATAACTTACAAAGTTATTAACACCACTTTATCATTTTAGCTATAAAAAGTGCGTAACATGAGTTATATCTTTAAGACAAATGAACTTATAAGAAAGTTGCCTGAAAAATAAAAGAACATTATTTACAAAACGAAAAATAATTTGAAGTGCACATATAACGTAACAATCAAGAACTCTTTCAAATTTCAAAGAAATCGAAAATGAAATATTTAAAACTGAAAATATATAAATGGCTGCACGTTACTCGATTTAGCTTGAAAAATAATTATAACAACAATTACTGTAATAATAACTTTAAGCCAGATAGGTGTTTCGATAAACCATCCACGATATTTTTCTTTAAAGTTTGAAGGGAGCCAGTGAATAAAAAATCCTGTAAAAATTATGACAAACACGAGCCAATATGAACGAACTACAACTGGGATTAAACTGAATTGAAATGAAAACGCAATTTGATTTAACATTATGCTTACATCGTTTAAACTGTGGGCACGAAAAAAGAGCCATGCAAAGCACACTAAATTAAAAGTAACGAATACTCCAAGCATTCTTAATATTGCACTTTGTTTTTTGTGCGAAGGAAATACCGACAACCAAATTTTGTGCAAAGCTAATGCAACCCCATGAATTGCACCCCAAATAACAAATCTGATACTTGCTCCATGCCATAATCCACCTAATACCATTGTGAGCATAAGGTTGAAATATGTTCTGAATTTTCCTTTTCTGTTTCCACCCAAAGTAATATATAAATAATCGCGGAGCCAAGTAGAAAGCGAAATATGCCATCGTCGCCAAAAATCTGTTATGTTGCTTGCTTTATAGGGAGAATTAAAATTTATAGGTAATCTGAAACCGAGTAATAATGCCACTCCTATAGCTATATCGGTATATCCGCTAAAATCGCAATAAATTTGCAAGCCATAACCATAAACGCCAGTTAAATTCTCAAATCCTGAATATGCCATAGGATTATCAAAGACTCTATCAACAAAATTCATGGAAATATAATCGCTTATAACCATTTTTTTTATTAATCCATTAAGTATCAGGAACAAGGCATAACCAAATTCACGTTTTGTAAGTTTATAATCAATATAAAGCTGAGGTATAAATTCCGATGCACGAACAATTGGACCTGCAACAAGTTGAGGAAAAAATGTTACGAAAAAACCAAAATCAATAATGCTTTTTACAGGAGCTAATTTTTTGCGATAAACATCTATGGTATAACTCATTGATTGAAAGGTGTAAAATGATATTCCAACAGGTAAAATAATGGAATCTATATCAAAATATAAACCTGTAAGTGAATTAGTCCAGTCGGCTAATAAATTTACTACTTTGTAATTTGTTCCTAACAAATTGTTTGTTATGTCAACAAAAAAATACGAATATTTAAAATACGCCAATACTAAAAGATTAGCAGTAACACTAATTACAATTAGAAGTTTTCGTGAAATTTTTGTTTTGCATCTGCCAAGTGCAAGTCCAACTGAGTAATCAACAATTGTTGTAAAAATCAGGAGCGAAAAAAAATATCCGCCCGATTTGTAATAAAAAAACAAACTTAAGATAAAAAGGTAGGTATTTCGTAACCAATGTTTTTTATAAATAATGGAATAGCCAAAAAGTGTAAACGCAAAAAATCCCCAGAAAAATAATGACGAAAAGAGCATTGGTTTTTCGGGGTTGTACAAAAATATTTCTTTTAGCCACTCTATCATTTTTTATCAATAAAGTTATTGTACGCTTTAATAAATGCGGAAAACAACAAATCGCCCTGCAAATAATATCCGTTTTGAGCAAAATGCAATTTATCGCGGGCTGCCATTCCCGCCTTTAGCCAATTTTGCATACTTCCATATCCGCCCATAACATTATACAAATCCCATGTTGCGCAATTATTTTCAGCAGCTACTTTTTTAATTATTTCTGAAACAACTGCTACATCGGGATTGTGGTAACGTCGTCGGCGATAATTATCGGAGGGTGTTGTAAAAAGAACAGGAACATTTGGTTTTACAATTCTTATTTTTTTAATAAGCGAAGTTAAATTTGATGCAAAAATATTTTTATCCCATTTTGTCGAGTAACAATCGTTTGTTCCAAGCGAAATTATTACCCAGTCGGGATTTAACTCGTTAAGTTGTTTAGAAAACAAAGAGCATCTTAAAAATGCATCAACATCTGCTCCGTTAACACCTATTGAGTGATATGTTATACCGGGGTCATCGTTTTCGAGACTAATTCCATAAAGTGTAAACGACTTTTGAATAGTGTCGGTTTTCGTAATTCTAAAAATTATAGAATCGACATAATCATTAAGCACAAATAAAGTGTAACCAATAGAATCGGGAGCAACAACTTCTTGTTTTAATTTGTAATTATCAGTTTCTATTTCAAAACTATTTTGTTTAAAATCCTGAAATATTTTCACTTTGTTAAAATCGTACTTAACATAATCTAAACTTCGGAGTCTTATATATAATGATGCAATGCTGTCGGTTGTAGTTGCCGATGCACCTGACAATCCAAGAGTGCAAGTCTTATTTTTTTCGATATTTCTGCAACCCGTCCAATTGCCTGTTGAGCTATCAAAAAGATTAAAAGCATTGTTAGAGTTTATTAATTTGAATGGAAAAATAAATCCTCTAGATCCTTTTGTTCCTAAAAAAAATGTTTGCAAAAGCTCTCGCATACGCCCCGAGAAAAAATCGGCTTGAATATGCGAATCGCCAATGTGCACAATGTTAATTTGTCCATCGCCTTTTAAAATTAATGTGTCTAATTTTTCGAATAATGTGTTATAGCTGCTACTATCGGCAGAGAATATTATTTTATTTTGATTGTAATTTATAAATGTGTAATATGGAATATTTATAATATCATCCTGTGCAATCAAAGAAAAATTTAAAAATAACAATACACATAACAACATAATAAATTTTGAATTATTATTTTTTTCTTTAAAAACAATATCTGAAGTAACGCAATTATACTTTGCACGGGGTAAATTATTACATCCGATAGCTATCGGATTGAGTTTCAGGTAAGGGGTATAGGGGTATAGGGTATAACCCGCTATCCTTATACCTTTATACCTTATACCTCTATCCCTTTTTGTATTCATGACATGTTAAAATTGAACCCGTTAGCAGTTTATTCACTGTATTTATAGCAATTTGTTATTTTGTTAATGCTGTTTTAATATAATTAACTTTATAATTGTTGTATTCTAAAATAAGTGCATTATAAATCATTTCAGAAACTATTCTTGCTCCACGTGGACTTAAATGAGTAAAATCTTTTGCTGCCATTGGCGGAGCAGCATTAACCCAGCTTGGCATCGAGTTTTTACCACCCATTGCTTTATAAAAATCCCAAAAAGCACAATTAGCTCTATACGCAGCTTTTTTTTGTGCGTCTCTTATTTTTTCGATATTTGGATATGATTCGTAGCCGTTTTCGGTTTTTTGCGACATGTCGGAAAGTCCGATAACAATTATTCCCATATCGGGATGAATTCTTTTTAATGCGGATAATTGTGAATAAATCCAGTTTTCGTAAAATGTATAATCTTCCTGAACATTTGGAACAACGTTCACACCAAACTCACAAATTAAAAGTTTTACATTAAGTTTTTCGTACATTTCTTTTAAAAGCGTTAAATTATTTCTTGTGAAATCGGTGCCAGAACTACCACGAAGTGGAATATTGTCGAAAGCCAAACCATTGTTGCCATCAAAAGCAATTCCGTATATATCCGGACTATCTTTACCCGAAAATTTTAAAGTTAATTGCTGAAAGTTATCTTTTATTTTAAACGTTGTTATATTAAAGTTACTTCCCGATAAAAGAGTTTCAAAACCTAATAACTTATCTCCATCGTATAATTCAACCATTACAGGTTTGCGATTGTTAGCGTACAAGAGTTTTATTTCATTAAATTTGAAACAATTGCCATAAGAAGAAGCCGATTTTTTAATGTCAATTGAAGCTTCATAAATTGTTGAATCATTTGGTAACGAATCGTTATAAACAGGAGCAAATCTGCTAAAACTTAGCATTATACCATATTTATTGTGTTTAATGTTTTTATCAATCTTTCCAAATAAAGTATAACGTTTCCAGTCTCCTGTATTTTCAATATCAACAGCACCGCTGATGTTATTTACTTCAACAAGCGAAATTAAACCAGCACCTCTGCCTCCAAATCTTCCCTGAAATCTGTTTCTTAAAAAACCTGTAATTCTATCACCTTCAATTTGACTATCGCCATAATGCAAAACTCTGATTAGTCCGTCATTTTTTTGTACGTTTTTAAAAAATGGAAAAAGAGCAGTTTTATCGCTGTCGGGAAATTCGAGTGGTTGAACAACTTTAACAATGCTATCCACATTAAGTGAATCAATTAAAAGTGAATCGTTTTTTTGTAGTGTATTTGTACTTAATTCGGTTTTTTTAATGATTTCGGAAATGTCGGCATATTTTATATTGTTATTGGCAAAAAAACCCGAAAGTGCAGGAAATTTAATTTTATAGTTTTTGTAAATTGGTATTCCACCTTTTGGAATTTGCCATGAAATAAGCACTAATATTGCAAAGACAACAATAAGAAAAAGAAGCGATTTAAAGGGTTTCATAATTTTATACTGATACTGTTTGAATTTGCAAGGGAAAAAGTTCCAAGTTCCAAATTCCAAGTCCCAATGAAAAACTAAGAATACAAGTGCTGTTTCTTGGGACTTTGGACTTGGAGTTTGATACTTGGTTCTTGGGACTTGTTTGCATTTTCATGTTCGTTGAGTATAAATGTCGAAAAAGACTATTCTTTAATTTTAATTTTAAGTTTTTGTCCGATTTGTAAACTTCCGGAATTTGTTATACCATTTAGTTTCATTATTTCATCGGCAGTAACTCCTGTGTATTTTTTTGAAATCGTATAACAATTATCACCCGATTTTACAGTGTAATAAATATATTCACCTTTTTTGACATTTTCGTCCAAAACGTTGTTATTTGTTACTTGAACATTATTTTCAATATTAGTTTGTCTTTTGTTTTTGTACTTATTTGCTATATCTTCAGAAACATAAAGAGTAAGTTTTTTTCCTGCTATCAGCCTGTTTTTTCTTATATCATTCCATAGTTTTATTTCTTCTGATGTAACTTTAAACCTTTTTGTAATTAAACCGAAACTGTCGCCACTCCTTATAGTATAATAAATTCTAACTCCTTCAGAATTGTTTCCTGCTTTATTAATGCTTCCATATTGCGATGGATGAATTGAATTAAAAAACAACGAATCTTTATAATTAAAAATGGAGTCTTTTAAAATTATAAATTGCGTAATATAGTCGGCGGGTAACATTAATGGCAAAGTGTCGAAATTGGCAGGGATTATGTCTTTTTTGTATTGTGGATTTAATGCTTTTAATGTTTGAATGGGAATTTTTAACACTTCTGATACTTGCATTAAATGAAGTTCTTTGTTTATCATTATAGTATCGGTAGCTTTTGGGATTTCAATTTTTCGTGGTACAAGTTTAAGTTCTTTATAATTCGACATTGTAAATGCTGCCGCGATGTAAGCAGGAACATAACCTCGAGTTTCGCGTGGAAGCCGCTCATATATACCCCAATATGTTGTTTTTCCGGTTCTCTTTATTGCCTTGTTAATGTTACCCGGACCACAATTATATGCTGCAATAACAAGGTGCCAATCGTGATAAATAGCGTATAAGTCGCGTAAATAGCGGGCTGCTGCATCAGATGATTTTACAGGGTACTGACGTTCATCAATAAAAGAACTTACATTTAATTTATATAATTTACCAGTTGAATACATAAACTGCCATAATCCTGATGCTCCTGCACGACTTATTGCTGTTGGGTTTAAGGCAGATTCAATAATAGGTAAATACTTTAATTCGAGAGGTAAACCATATTTATCAAGTGCTTGTTCAAAAATCGGAAAATAATATTCTGATAAGCCAAGCATTACTTCAACCTGACGTCTTCTTTTTAAAGAATAAAATTCAATGTATTTTCTAACAATCTCATTATAAGTCATTTCGATGTATGTGTTCATGTGCGATAATCGTTCAATATACATCTCATCTGAATAATAAGGCACAACAGCAGTATCGGTTGAAGCATTGTAATTGTTGTTACCATTTGGATTTATTGCTCCCTGAACGTACCAAAGTGATAACATTGAATCTAAATTTCGCGAAAAATCCTGAAAGTCTATTTCGGGATTTGTTATTAGTGTAGTATCGTCAAATTTTTCTTGTGCGTTAATATTAATTGAGAAAACAAAAAGTAAAAATAAACCTCCAAAAACATTCTTCACCATAATAATTTCTTTACATAAATTTAAAAACTCAGATTAATTTTTATTCCCATTGTTGTTTTGTTGAGCCCAAAATATATTGGTGCGGGTTCTATATGTAAGCTAAGGTTATCTGAAATATCAAAATCGTATAAATTTGCATCAACATTAGCATCAACAATATTCATTATGTAAAGACCTGCAGTAAATATTACAAAAAGGTCGCGATAACGGCGATAATAATTTTTCCCGGTTTCGAGTCCGTTAAGTGTAAACTCCATACCATCCATTTGGTATGTTTGAGGAGAAGTAGTGTCTTTATACATTGTTAAATAAGCATTTCTAAATTGTTCATAATTCTTATTGTTTTTATAAGCCATGTATCCTAAGGCTCCTAACCCAACATAAATAACAGGAACTTTCCAGTATTTTTTGTTATAAACCTGACCTGAACCCGGTATAACAACCGACATTAAAGTTGCAAGACAAGGGCTGTGTTTTTTTGTTGAATCAGTTTTTAAAGAATCGTTCTGGCAATTAGAAAATAATGGTAACAGTATAAAAAAAATAAAAAACATTCCGGTAAACGAAATGTTTTCTACAAAATGTTTATATTTTAAATTGTATGGCAATAATTATTTATTAAAAAGTTTGTTAATTAAATTATTAAAGTCATCTTCACTTTTAACCGATAATATTATTTTACCCTTTCCATCGGATGACTTTTTAATATCAATTTTGCAGTTATATTGTTTAATAAGTTTATCGCGTAATTGTTTTAACTCTGATGTAAGTTTTGCACGTTTCGATATGTGCTCATTGTTAGCAATACTTAATTCACGAACAATATCTTCAACTTTACGAACCGAAAAATCGTATCTTAAAATCTGATGATAAATCATAATCTGAGTTTCGGCATCATCAACATTGATAAGGGCTCTGGCATGTCCAACAGAAATTTTTTGCTGACGCAAACCAAGCTGAATTTCGGGTGGAAGTTTTAATAAACGTAAAAAATTAGTTATTGTAGTTCGCTGTTTGCCAACACGTTCGCTTAACTCTTCCTGAGTGAGTTCACATTCTTCAATTAAGCGATTGTATGAAATTGCGATTTCAATTGGGTCAAGGTCTTCGCGTTGAATATTTTCGACTAAAGCCATTTCGAGCATTCCATTATCATCGGCATCACGAATAAATGCAGGTACATCTTTTAATCCGGCTATTTTTGCAGCCCTTAGTCTTCGTTCACCGGAAATCATCTGATATTTGTTATCGTCAATTTTTCGGACAGTAATTGGTTGAATAATACCAAGTGCCTTAATAGATTCGGCAAGTTCATTAAGTGAATCCTCATTAAAGTTAGTTCGTGGTTGAAAAGGATTATTTTCAATTACAACGACAGAAATTTTATTTACACCCGAAAACTCATTTCGTTGAGTATTGGCATCTTCGATAAGGGCTTCGAGTCCACGCCCTAAAACAGATTTTTTTGTACTCATATTTTATTCAAGAATTTTTTCGGAGTTTTTAATTTTTGTCATTTCATTTTTTTGTAAAAGTTCGCGTGCTAAATTTAAGTAACTTGTTGCTCCTGCACAATTAGCGTCATAAAGCAGAACAGGTTTACCATAACTTGGAGCTTCGGCAAGCTTAACGTTTCGAGGTATAGCAATACTAAACACCATATTCTGAAAATGTTTTTTTACTTCATCGTAAACCTGATTCGATAAATTTAAACGTGAATCGTGCATTGTAGCTAAAAATCCTTCGATTTGGAGTTGAGTATTTAAACTTTTTCGGATAATATTTATTGTATTTAAAAGTTTGCCAAGTCCTTCGAGTGCATAATATTCGCATTGGACCGGAATGATAACTGAATCTGAGGCAGTTAAAGCGTTTACAGTAATCAATCCTAATGATGGTGAGCAATCTATAAAAATAAAATCATAATCAGTTTTTATTTTATCAATAAAAGTTTTCATCATTTTTTCGCGGTTTGGCAGGTTAAGCATTTCTATTTCGGCACCTACCAAATCAATATGCGATGGTAAAAGCGATAATCCTTTAATTTCAGTTTCGAGAATTATGTTTTTCGGATTAACATCGTCAACTAAACATTCGTAAATACTTGTTTTAATGTTTTTTACGTTAAATCCTAATCCCGATGTTGCATTTGCCTGCGGGTCGGCATCAACTATTAAAACTTTGTATTCGAGTACTGCTAAGCTAGCTGCCAAGTTAACAGCAGTAGTGGTTTTACCAACACCACCTTTTTGATTTGCGATTGCTATAATTTTCCCCATTTATGTTTATGTTTTTTTAAATTTCCACAAAAATAATTTTAATTTATTAAAGCACGTATTATTAATGTGGTTGTTTATTAACAAAATTAAGGGGAGTGTTAATAAATAGTGTTATAGTTGTCTGATATAAAGAACTATAAATACTTTATTTGCAACTAAATCGGAAATTAAATAATGTTATACTTCGACTATTCGGGTTTGCTAAAAAAAGCAAACTCAACCGTTCAGTATAACAGGATCTAAGCATTTTTGCTTTCGCAAACCTGCCAAGATTCAGTATAAATATAAGTGATAAATAATCAATGTTTTGCGATAAAAGATGTTAATAACTTTTTTACTATTCATTATCAGATAGTTAAAAATATATGTGATTATTTATTCGCATCATTTCTTTTTTTTAATGTTTTTATCTTGTTTATCTTCAATATATTAACCTGCTGAGTAGTTATAGATTTTAACAATTGAAAATAAATTACAATTTTTTTCTTAATTTAATTTGTATATTTGTATAATCATTTATAAAACTAAAAAAAAAATATTATGAAAAAATTATTCTTGTGTGTTTTTGTACTTTCAATAAGTATAATTACACAAGCGCAAACCACACAGGTAGAAATAATGGATTTAGCAGTAAACCCGGGCATACGTGCCGACATTCAGCCAGACACTACCAACCTTATTGTATTGTTTAAGCTCAAAAATGTAAATCTTGCAGCAAAGGCATATTACTATTTTGGAACTGTACAGGATGCGAACGATATATTATCTGTAACAGGCAATATTATAGAGCAAAGCGCAACGTATTATTTACAGGTTAATGGAGTACAAAAGGAAATTTTGGGATATACTGCTACTTGCTTTATAAAATTAAGCGGGCAGCAAAACGCCGGTTTCCATTATTTAACTGTATTTGTAGAAGATAATAACGGACTCGTTACCGATAAACTGTATTTTCACAAGTAATAAATTTAAAAACTTTTTATTATGAAAAAATTTACAATCAGAAAGAAAGTATTAGCATTAATGCTTCTTTCATTAGTTTTTAATTTTTCTTTACAGGGACAAGACACAATAATGGTAACCAAAACCACCGACCCTGACCAGTTTTTATATCGCTATAATTATGTTGACTCGCTTTGCGCTCCTGAAATGCTGGGTACATTACAATGGGCAATACGAAAAGCAAATGATTCGCCTGCTGATTCAGTAGTTATTGTAATTAACATACCGGGTTTAGGTCCGCATGTAATTTATTTGAATAATTATTTGCCTATGTTAATGAAGCCAATAACTATAGACGGTTCAACACAGCCCGGTTATAATTATTCTAATGGACCATCAATAATTATTGACGGCACTTATATTCCATATAACAGTGCTTGTTTCAACACAAGTGGTTCTTCCGGGAGATATGTAATAAAAGGTTTATTAATAAGAAATTTCTATTTAAGTACCGGTATATATATATGGGGTTCTAATTCAAAAATAATAAATAATGTATTCCAAAATGTAGGTGGCTACAACCCGGCGTATTACCGGGCAATGGGAATATATATTGCTGCCCCGCACTGTATAATACAAGGTAATGTTTTTGGTACCGGCATAACAGGAACAGAAAATCATGGTTCTTCCGCCGAAGCAATATATTTACAAAACCAATGGCTGCCGGCTGATAATTGTATTATAGGTGGCAGCGGAGTTAATGAACCTAATATAATAGCAAATAGTGGATGGGCAGGAATTTCCATTGTACAAGGTAAACATAACAGAATAAGCAGAAATAAAATATATAATAATCCAACAGGAATAAATTTAGCAATAGGTGCAGGACCCACGTGGTGGGGCAATGAAGGAAAAACAGCCCCTGTAATTACTTCTGCAACTAATAGCATAGTTTCCGGCACCTCTGCTCCAAATGATATTATTGAAATATTTGGCAGTTCAGGAAATGAGAATATAAATGAATATCTTGGTACTACAATTACTGATGCAAATAGTGATTGGACAATTAATAATGTGCAGACAAGTTTTAATTACATTGTTGCAACTGCAACTGATACAAGTAATAATACTTCAGCATTGTCGGATACTTTAAAAGCATTCCAGGGGTGTATCTATGCGACTCAAACTGCATACCCGCTTAATTCTGTTACATCATCTTCTTTTCTTACAGTATGCACAAAATATAAAATTGATTATTTATTATCAAAGAATCCCGATTCAACATATACTTCTTCGAACATAACAATTAATTTGCCTTATGGTATTACTTTTGATTCACTTTTAAACACAGACACTGTTACAAGTACATCACTCCCGGGTACTTCAAATCCCGTTTTTACAGTTAATTGGTCAGGTAACCAGACTTTAATAAGTATTATTATAGAAACACCGCCGTGTGCACCAGATTCAATTGTTCAAACTACAATAATTGATTCTAATTGTTCTTCTATAACTTCTTTTGTTAGTCCAATTTTACCATTGGTTTCGCCGTCATTATTTGTGCAAAATACAGCAAACGGACCCTTACAGGTTAATACAGGCGATGTAGAAGAATTAGTATTTAAAATACAAAATAACAGCACATACCCTTTAGATATACCTTTAATAAATATTTTACTTTCGCCTGACCAGACAATACAGCTTCTTGGAAATTATTATTTTACAAATTTACCTGACCTGCTGCCACAACACACATTTAATATCTATACATATAATGCTAACCCTGCTGAAATTCCATTTACAGGTAATAATATATCTATTGGTCAGCCTGACTTTAATTATATTTTTGGGGCAGGCGTTAATTCTTTACAAAAAGACTCTTTGTTTTACCTTCATATTCCTTATATAGCTAATTCATGTGCACAGGCAGGAGGCAGTTATATTTTTACATGGAGTTGTGCTTCAGCATGTCATATTGATACTATAACCTCTGAAATTAATATTGTAGCAGGCGGTTCCCCGAATATGCAAGTAAAATTATACCCACACGAAAACGGAACATATTGTCCATCAGGCAATACCAAGACAACGGTAGAAATGGGATTTGAATATAAAAACACAGGTTATGCAATTACAGGAAACGGTGTTCCGACAGGTAATGCAAAAGCTACTAATCTTCAATTGTATATTTTTAATGATACTACAATTGGAACAGTAAATGATACATTTAAAATATTTTTTGGCAGTGATACAGTAAATGTTCCCGGCATTTGGCAACCTGCATTATCAATATATGGTTTAAAAGTTTATTTAATAGACTTTTCCACGTTAGCAGTTGGAAGTAATTTAAATGGAAGTCCTCTGTTATGGAACCCACTTGGTTCGGGCAATACACTTGCCGATTTGGATGGAGATGGTTTTGTTGATGATATTTCAGATAGCGGAACTTTTACAATAACAACGAAATATACATATAAGACTTCATGCCCTTCGGGTTTGACTAATAGTCAATGCTTTAGTAATGCTTATAATATTTTAAGAATCCGTTCAAGATATAACAATCAATGTTTTACGTTAAATTCTAATGATTATCCACAAAATACTTTCTATGTTGGTAATCCACCTGATGGTTATTATAGTTACTCAAATCACGGCTATCCTGTACAAATTCCGCTCCCACCTGATGTGCTTGAAGTAAACCCCGAATTTACAGTAAATATTAATCCCGGTACTTATTTTGAAAACTGGTCTCCGTATGGATTCGATTTTGATTGTCCTAATGGACACCACCAGTTAAAATTAACCCTCCCTGCAGGTTATCATTTAAATACTGATACTATTACAAATGGTCTTACATATATAGGAGCAGGCATTCCAGGCACTTCATCCACCGTTTTTCAAATGCCACTGATTACAGCATGGTGTAATTCAGCATGTAATAATACACCCGGTTTATCGCAAACCCTGAATCCCACAATACAGGAATTTTGTTCACAAGGCAGTATCCCTGCTTATATTTTAATAAACTTCGGACAGCGAATTAATAAATGCAGTTGTAGTAACCAATATTCCGAAACATACCAGTTAAAAGATTCTGCGGGTAATAATATAGCTATTAATGCACCTATTATATTCGGATGTTCAGATACAAATATTGTATGCGGAGGCACACAAACAGTTGACCCGTTTGGGAATACTGCCGATGTATTCAACTCGCAGATGCAGTTTGTCTGCGACACATCATGTTCTTCGTGTGCAACAGGTATTATATGTTCTTCAGGTTCAACATTTCATCATTGTTTAGGTGAATGCGGTTTATATTTTAGCACAGATGCAAATTCATTTACATTTCTCCGTCAGAATGTCGGTTATGAAAACGCAAATCCTCTTTATTATCCCTGCGCTCCGCTATTTAATCCTGTTCCTGCCGTCCCTCCTGCAGGCAGTCTCTCTTTAGCATACCCGGGTGATGTTATTAAAACTACTGCAACAGGAAGTTTTTATGGAACTATAACAAATGAACCTGTACATACCGGTTCTGATTATCAAAACATTTACCTGCAGATAAGATATGATAAATTACCGGAAGCCACTGATGACGTTCTGTTTGACCTTGATACGACACAGGGAAAAATAAGAATTACCAATAGTTCCGATACCACCGGAAATACATTTATTGATATACCTTCATCAGATATAACTTTGAGCAGTTTTGTTGATTCAGGAATAGTTCATCTGAATTTTAATATTTCACAGGCAGGGCTTAATTTTATTAATGATTCTACTGTTTTATTTACTTTTAATGCAGAACTTTTTCTTATTGCAAGAACACATTTAAATAATAGTACAGCACTTTTTTATACGCAGGGAAAAAATCCTTTAACCAGCTTAAGAGCTGAGTTTATGGGAACACGAACAAATATGCCGTTAGTTGAAGACCATTCATGCGATTCGTGGGGAGCTAATTTTACAATGCTTCAGCCCTTTTCAAATGCAGGTATTTATCCAACCGGCAATACAACATGCGATGTATTAAGTGTTCGTTTCTTTTTAGAAACGCAGAGAGCGGAATTTTATTCTGATGATTTCCCTGCTGAATTCAGGGCATACTCTGCACTCGACCCGCAGGATACAATTATAATTCCTCCCGGTTACAAATATCTTTCTTCAACATTTTATATTTTATATTCTGCTTATGATACAACCGGCGGAATAAATGGTTTTGACCCGACAGAAACAAATACTAATCCGCTGTATTTTCCAATTACACCTGTATATTATACCAACAATCCCAATATTACCGACACATTAATTTATAACGGAATTAACAGCTTGGGAATTAACTGTTGGCCCCTTTTGGATTTAAAACGCCATAACGGCAGTCATCCGTGGTATATTATATATGTTAATCTGCAGCCTCTTTGTTATGCATCGCCTACTGCTGATATTAAATTTTCAGGAGGTTTTACCGATAATATTTCAAGCCCATACAGTCAATATAAGGTTCACAGGAATTTTAATTATACAAGTTATGTAAGCCATATTAACCCGTTGTTATCCGTTGTTCCGCCTCAATCTTCAATTGATGCTTTTGATAATAAAGTTACCTTTAATTTTAAAATATGCAACCAGCCGGGGGCTGTTGCAAATTCTTCATGGGTAGCTATTGAAAACAGTTTATCCAATTCTCTTAATCTTTCTTCGGCAATAGTCCGTGATTCTATAACAGGAAATACACTTCAAACTAATATTTATACCGATAACAATAATAACCAGGCTTTATTAGTAAATACAGGAACTATTTTAACAAGCGTATGCAAAACATATTCGCTTACAGCTTCTATTAATAACCCCGATGGTTGTGTAAATGGAAATGATGCAGTACCTGATTATATTAATGTTTTTATTGGTAATGAATGCAATATTCCTTTTGACAGTTTAACATCGCCCGATGCACTATGCAGTACTGATACAACTTATAAATTCAATTTTAAAAGATACCCTTCTAAATTAGAACTGCTTACCGATTCAAATAGTATTCCATTGGCTCCTGTTGACCTCTGTGCCGGCTCTTTAACTTATCAGTTTATTTTAAGCAGTTCGTTATTAGGTACCATTACAAATCCTACTTTCCAGGTTGGTTTACCAAACGGAATTACTGTTAATGCAATAACTTTCACTTATCCGTTTAATAGTACAAATGTATGCAGTCCGCCTGTTTCGGGAAATTTTGGTACACCTGGTAATCCCGGATGGAATATTGATAGTTGCATTAATTTTACCGCTCTTGCTGATAACGGTTTAATTGGAAATACTAATGTCCCTTATAACCAGGTTCTTGTTACTATTACTTTAAACACACATTGCGGTTACAATGTTAACGACTCAATTAAGTTTTATGCAGGAGGAATATCCTCGTGCAGTGAAAATTTAACAACCGACACTATAAAGCATAGTCCAAATATAAATAACATATTACCTGCCGATAATTTAAGTATTGTAACAACAATGACAACAAATGACGGTAGTCCTTTTATAAATTGCACAAATAAAGGCGCTGTAATTATTACAGTAATTAATAACGACACAACAGCTAATATACATAATGATGTGCTTACCGTTAATGTTCCTGCACCGCCTTTAAATCTTTCATATATATTGCTGGGAGGAACTTATGACAGTATAGCCGGCACATTGTCGTGGATAATACCTTCCGGCAGCTTAAACGGTGAAGATTCCCTGCTCTTTTTATATGGTTTAACCACAAACGGTATTATATGCGACAGCTTTTTAATTACACCGGCAATAAGTTATACCTATACTGTAATTTGTTCCGACAGTTCTGTCTGCCCTGTAACATATTCTTATACTGCCGAGCCAATTACAATAACAGCATGCTGTTTATGCCAGGCTTCAGTTAGTTCGCAAACAGGCGTATCGTGCAGCGGTGGCAGTAACGGCACTGCAACGGTAACCGGAACAGCAGGCATTCCGCCTTATTCTTATCAATGGAATAACGGACAAACTACTGCCACAGCTATTAATCTTTCAACAGGTACTTATGATGTTACTGTTACTGATTCTACAGGATGCTTTTCAGTTGTTTATGTAACAATAACTAATGATTTTCTTCCACCGCCGACAACTTCAATTTTTATTTCAGATACAAACTGTATTAAACAAGGAGTTCCGGTTCAGTTTTATACAAGTTCCCTGTCGGGAGAAATTCATACATGGAGTTTCGGTGACGGAACTACGGCAACAGGCGATACCGTTAATCATACCTTTACCGATTTCGGGTACTTCCAAATTAGTTTATCTGCTTCAAATTTATGCGGAAGCGATACATCATGCAATGTATTATTTGTTAACCCTTCAACTTACAACTGCTACACTGTTTATGATATACCCAATGATACTATACTCTCAGGCAATGTTATTTGGTCATCAGATACAATAAAAGTAAAAGGCGATGTATATATTCCAAACGGTACAAGTCTCAATATTGCCAATATAACCGTTCTTTTTGCACCACGTAGCAGACTCATTGCAGGCAAAGGCGGAAGGCTTGTAATTGATAATGCTGTTCTTGACGGTATTGATAACTGCATGTGGCAGGGAATTGAAGTATGGGGACAACCTGATTCAGCTTCTACCGACTCATTACAGGGCAGGGTTTACATAACAAATAACAGTTCTATAACAAATGCCTATATCGGTGTATTACTTGGTAACAGGATAAAATATACATGCAATACTATATTTACAGCGGCTTATGGCAGTTTTAATTCACAAAATAGTGGTGGTGTAATTGTTGCAAAAAATTCAACTTTTGCCGGAAATGCTACTGACATCAGGTTTGTACAAAAATCCAATCCCGATGGAATAGCTAATGTACTTGACACATTACAATTCATTTGCCCTGATACTTTAAAAGACCCGCATTATAATCCTTCAACTGTAAATCCATATCGCAGCGACCGTAACCCATGGGCTACTTTTGCAAATTCTAACCAACGGACATACTGGGGAATAGTTTCGGTATGTATTAGCAACTTAAACATTAGAAAATGCACTTTCAGAAACCTCGAATATGGTATTTCTTCATTAAGTAATCAACAAACTTATGTATCGGATTGTGAATTTAAAAATTTGAGGCAGGGAATACACATTAATAATCATTTGCCAGATATGTTGAACTTTTATGATATTACCTTATGCACTTTCGATTCCATACCCGGTAACACTGCTGGTAATGTGCCAAGTTCTTCGCCCGAAGATAATGGTACTGCCATTTATATTGCAGGTGGCATTGGGGACAAAATAAATGATGGAAACATTTTTAGAAATAATTATCCGGGTACTGCTCCTACTTATGGAATAAAAACCAATCAGGCTTTTGGTTTCGAGATTGCTAATAATGTTTTTAATGGTTTAGCAATTGGTATTACAATTCAGGGTTCTGCTGCCAATGGTGGCAAGGTAATGGCTAAGGCAAGCAGTAGTATCTTTTCATGGCAAGGCAATCAATTTAATCAATGTAAAACCGGAATTACTACAAAGATTGATAATTCAGCTCTTTGTTTGAGGTGTAACGACCATAATAATAATTTAAGTAACTATATTATTAATTGGAAAAACGAACCCGGAAGCATACTTGCCAATCAGGGTTTTACAGGATGGATTCCTAATTTAATTACTCCAGCTAATTCAAGGTATGGAGCTGGAAATAAATTTTTTCCAATAAATTATAATAAAATTGGCTCTGTTTCAACTTATAATTATTACTATCACTCCACAGCAGGTTATGAGCCGGATACAACAGGTTCTCCATTAATTTTGAAAATGCCAACTGGAATTCCGATTTTTACAAAATTAGAATCCTGCCCATTTCCGCCACCATTTAATATATCTATTATTAACTTACCTGTTTCATTAAACGCTCCTGTATTTTTGCGTATTGATAGTTTAAATAATGTGGCTTTAAACCTTGAATCGCAGTATTTAACATTGCTCAATAATGCCGATAAAGGACATACCATTGAATTGCTGAATGCAATTAATGCAGTTCCACCTACAGGACAGTTAAAAAACATGCTTATTTCAGATTCACCCTTATCGGATACTGTGTTAATAACACTGAATAATCAAAATCCATTATCAAACGGCAATTATAAAAATGTAATGGACGAAAACCTTCCTGTTACAAGGAATGTTGTGCCATCGTTCATTAGTCGTGTTGAAACCCTGCCTGCTGGAATAAAAAATCAGTTAAAAGCTAAACAGGCAAGCAATCCCGGAAAAATAACATCAGGTTATCTCGAAACCATGTTGAACCAGGCAAAATTAACCAAGCAGCTCTATTTTAATGAAATTATTTCGTTATTGTTAGAGAGTAACCGCAAAGCTGATGCAATTACTTTATATGAGAAGGAAGGAACACCAACTGCCAATATGGTACTTGCTGCAACTTATTTAAGCGATAGTAATTATTCCACAGCTTCTGCAAAAATCGCACTACTGCCTGATGATAATTCCCAGTATTCACTATGGAAAGCATACTCAACATTATTGCTGAACCACCTGTCACAGGGTAAAACACTCGAAGATTTAGACAGCAACCAGATAGCATATATTAGGACGATTGCTTACGAGTGTCCCGAAGGAATGGCAGTAGTTAATGCAAAAGCAATACTCATGTATCTTTTTATGGAACAGGTTCCCTCATGTTCCGAAAACGGAACCAGAAGTATGAGGTTTGGGAATAATCAGATTATCGAAATAAAAAAATCATATCTTGGTGATAATTATCCCGACCCGTTCAGCAGGAATACCATAATACCTTATTATCTGCCCGAAGGTACTAAAGCAGAAATAATTATAAAAGATGTAACCGGTAGAATAATTTTATGCATATCTTTGCACGAAGGAGAAAATAAACTGGAAATTGACAGTAAAAACTGGGCTAATGGTGTTTATTTTTATGGAATGAGTATTAATGGTGAAAATATTGATAATAAAAAAATGGTAAAAACCGAATAAAATGTCTGA
>MENF01000091.1 GCA_001769035.1 Bacteroidetes bacterium GWA2_32_17 | reverse complement strand
GTAACTATTATTTTTAATTTGTTTGTCCTAAAGTTTGACTTTATTTGTTAGTTTTTTATATTCTGTTGGAGTAAGTCCGGTGTACCTTTTAAATGCCGGATTAAAAACTGATTTTGAATTAAAACCGCAGGATATTGCAATTCCTTCTATTGACAAGTTGTTATATTGTGGGTCAAGAAGTAATTTCTGAGATTCTTTAATACGAAACTCATTTACAAAATTGAAGAAGTTTTTTTGATAGATTTCGTTTATAAGAACAGATATGTAATTTTTATTTACCTTAAGTCGGAAGGCAAAATCATTCAGGCACAACTGACTGTTCAGAAAAAGTTTTTCTTCTTCCATTAATTTATTTATCGCTTCAATTATTTCCTTCTGTTTTTCTTTTGACAAAGGAATTTTTATTTCTTTTTTTCTGATTTCTGATTCCGGTACTTGCACAACTTCGGCCCCGGTAACAGATTTTTCAGCATTAACAATGGTGCAGTTATCTGCTTTTTTTATAATATCAGCATGTTCATGGCGAATTATTGGATATGGAATATTCTCAATATTGCGGACGATGTATATGTCAGACTGCTTTAAGCCAAAATAGCCAAGAAAAGTGTAGAATACTATAACAACTACTAAATATAATGAAGAGTAAGGCTTAATAAATGTTAAGTAATAAGTTAATACTTCCCACAATACAAAAATTATATAAATCACTATGAAACCTTTAAGCCAGCCCAAAGAAATTTTTTCCTTGAATGAAAAGTTGTTTTCGATGTTCTTTTTATGTTTTCTCAGGAGAAGAATCATAAAGAATGAATATCCCAGAACCTGTATATTGTAAAAAATATTTGCCCAATAATAAGTTTTGATATAAACAGAAACAGAAACATTCTGTGCCGAAAAAACACCTTTAACCAATAGTATCTTATCGTTGTATGAAAGAGGACCGAATGTGGTAAGATTAATGAACAGTACCATCAAAACAGGCAGAAAATGTAAAATATCATACAATTTAAATTTAAAGTTTTCTGTTGTAAGAGCACGTATATAAAAAAATAATACAGGGTTTCCTGCCAGCATAAGCGGAATTGTAAAATACCAGCTATATATTGCATAGTCGTAAAGTTTAATAATATCAAGAAATGAAAGCAGGTAAGCAAAAAAATTGATGAGCATAAAAACACCAAGTACCCTGTTTGATAAGGCATTTTTATTTCTGAAAGTAAAGAGTAAGAATGCAAAAAAAAAGGATTGAAAAAGAGGAATAAAGTTCAATATATATTCAACGGGGATTGTCATGTTTGCTTATTTTATAATGCTTTATTCTGATAGCAAAATTAATATAAAATCTCAATAATATAATCTCAAATAAAACGATTTATCATGTTCGGTTTTATAAATGCGAATATAATAAATTTACCTGATTTATGCTGTTTTCAATTATGAGTCAACTCTGAAATTACAAATTCTAATTTTCAACTATTTTTTATTATTAGTCTCTAAAGGGAAGTCGCTGAAAACCAGCATCCCTTTTTGAGTGGACTCAATTATAGAATAAAACTTTGTTCTGTTTTATAAAAACAAACGAATTATTTGAAATTTATATGAATTTAACCAAAAAAAATTGTATCTTTCATAAATTATCATAAACAACCTTGTGAAACTAATTAAACAAATACTGCATCTTCTGAAAATAATAACAGCGCCAGCAATTGTTTTGGCGATTGCCCCAGTATATATCGTGGCGCAAACATGGACAACCCTTGATGATTTTACTGATGGAAATTATACTGCAAATCCTGTTTGGACACCGCAGGGAGCAGGTACGTGGCAAATAGCTGCAGGTCAACTTCAAAATACAGCTACAACATCCAAAATTTCTACTCCATTTACTACTGTCTGTGATGCATGGCAGTTTGATATGGATTTAGACGTTACAGGCGGGGCATATATAAGATATTTTTTTATTATGACAAGTGATAATTCAGACCCCGGAGGAGCTACGGCAGATGGTTATTATGTTTATCGTGACGGACCTAATGGAGATTTTTACTTGAGAAGACTTGATAATGGGGTGCCAACAAATCTTATTACTTATGATGGTACAATTACTGCAGCCCTTGTTACAGTTAAAGTAACACGCAGTTGTAACAATCAATTTGAACTTTTTACCGATGGAATATCCAGAGGAACAGTAACAGATGCTACTTATGCTTCTTCAGCATGTGCCTACCATGGAGTTTGGAATAACGCTTTATCAGGTTCCGATAATCATGGTGTTGACAATATAAAATATGAAGTTGCGCCTCCATCTATTACTACTTTAGGTTCAATCGAAGGATGTGCCGGCACAACAATTACGATTAATGGCTGCTATCTGTCAGGCGCTATTTCTGTAACCATCGGAGGTACGGCTGTTGCTGCAATTCTTACCAACTCTGCCACTCAAATAACCGCTACCATTGGCGCTGGCACCACCGGAACGGTTTCAGTAACAACCCCTTTGGGTACAGCAACAAGCGCTTCTACATTTATTGTTAATACAGCATCGCCTGCCGCCTCCGCATTATATTCGCCTGCCGATGGCGCAACATCCGAGAGTGTTACAGGTAACCTTATTTGGTACACAACCGCTTCGGCTACATCCTATGATGTGTATTTCGGAACATCTGATCCTCCTGCATATATTGGAAACCAAACCATCAACTCGTATGATTATACGGGGGTTTATAATACTACTTTCTATTGGAGAATTGATACAAGGAATGCCTGCGGCACTACCACAGGCACCGTTTGGAGTTTCACTACGTCCATTGACCCGATATTTTCAAACACAACTGCTACTGCATGCGGTACTAATTTCGGGAATGTCTTCCCATCTCTTCAACAAAGAACAATAACAACTGCGGGTTTGCCTGCGGGCGGGTTATCAACAAGCGGATGGGTTTTGCAACAAGTAAATGTAAAACTAGGAAATACCTCATGTGAAAAGTATTTGGATACCTATCAAATAAAATTAACCAATCCGCAAGGTGTTTCAATAATGCTTGCAGACCCTTTTACCACAACATTAACTTATGTTATGTGGATAGATATAAAATTCAGAGATGATATATCATTAGAGAGAATAAATGAATATTCTGTAGGGGTTCAAGGGCAATATTGGCCATTTTCAATCGGATATTATGCAATTGCTACCGATGGTGAATTTGCAAATTTTAACACTGCATCCGACCCAAATGGAAATTGGCTCTTGGATATTATTGAAAATGAAACTGCTGGTGCCGAAATTAGTTTTGAACGTGTAGATTTAATATTTGGGAAGCCAATTACCGTAAATGATGTAACAGGTAGCACTGCAAATAACGATTGTTCCGCCTCCTTGTGTCTGGATAGAACAGCGGTTATCAAAGGCACCAACAATGGTTATTCTCAAACCGACCCAAACTATCCGGGGAATATTATTAGTGGTTGCGATTGGAATGCTGCTAATAACAATAGCGCTTGGTTTGATTTTACTGCAAGCGCTGCTACTGCTAAAATTACTGTTAGCGGAATGAATAGCGGAGCATCTTCTGATATGCAGCTTATCATTGTTCAGGCACCAAGCACATGCGCTGTGCCAACTATAGTACCCAGTGGTGGCTGTTCAGACGACCAACCTACCAACAATGCTGCTTATATTGCTCCAAATGGTTATAATACAAGCGCCAATGTCTATAATAATGGGATTACTGCAAATGCAGAGTTTAATTTAAGCGGTTTAACTGTTGGACAAAAATATTATTTATATATAGATGGGAATGGTGGGGCAAATGCATCTTTTTATATTGAGGCAACCAGCGGCTTGCCTTGTGTATTACAATCTTTACCAATAGAACTGCTTTACTTCAACGCTTTTCCCGAACAAAACAAAATAGTGAAAACCGAATGGTCAACCGCCTCCGAAACGAACAACGATTACTTTTCAATTGAGCGCAGTAAAAACGCAACCGAATTTGAACAGGTTGGAACTGTGCAGGGCGAAGGCAATAGTAATACTACACTGAATTATGTTTTTTATGATGAGCATCCCTTCACAGGCATTTCATACTACCGCCTCCGTCAGGTGGACTTTGACGGACAATATTCTCATTCGGAAATACGTTCTGTTTATATCAAAACTCATGAAATTATCTCAATTTATCCCAATCCCGCAGGCGAATACATTCAATACCTTGTTGCCAGTGAAGATGGCAGCACAGTCATAACAAAGATAATAGATATATTAGGAAGAGAAGTATTGCGAACAGAGGAAACCATAGAGCCGGGAATTACAGTAAGAAAAATAAGCACAGCAGCGTTTAGCAACGGTAGTTACCTGCTGCAAATATCAACTCCGAAACAAGAAAATAACCAGAAACAATTTGTAATTATTAAATAAGTTTGTGATGAAAAAATTAATTGTTCTAAAGTATTTTTTCTGGTGTTTATTTACAACTCAAAGCAGTTTGTTGTATTGCCAGACATTTTCCAACACCACTGCTGCTTTACCCGGAAGTTGGAATGCAACACTTACACGAACCATTTCAGTAGTCGGATTACCTGCATTGAGCGCTTCGCTGGAACTCATTCAGGTAAATCTTCATATTGGCAATCCTGCTGACGGTGGATATAATTTATCGCGTTATACGGCAACACTTACTTCACCCACTGGAACTGTAATCACAATTGTTGTCGGAGATCCTATTACTCCCACCACATTCCCCGGTTCAGTAAACGAAGCCAATATCAAATTTCGCTCCGATGACGGCTTTCTGCAATATCCTAATACTTTTGCAGGCACAGCCCAGCCGTGGCATATCGGTTACTATAAAATCGCCACCGGTTCATCATTTACATTATTCAACGGAGAAAATCCCAACGGCAACTGGGCATTGACCATTACCGAAAATTCAGTTCAAACAGGAATCCGTTTTAATAAAGTAGAACTCGTATTTGCACCAGCGCTTGTTTATAACAATGTTACTTCATCCAACGCCAACGATAGTTGCTCTGCAACGTTCTGTATAGAGCAGGAAACTATATTAATCGGGACAAATAATGGCTATACCAATCCCGGAGATCCCGCTACCGACCCAACCACAACAAGCGCCTTTTGGGTTCCGTCTTGTTCGTGGAATGGCGCTCAGAATAATTCTGCATGGTTCTCATTCATAGCAGGAGCATCTACTTCTCTCATCACTATTTCAGGTATTACAGGGAGTTTGCAAATTATCGGATTGAAAGTGAAACCAAGCGGTACAGCTTGCGTGGCAAATGATTGGGAAATACTTCCAGGTGGCTGTCCCGATGATGAAATCATCAATGATACTTATATCAGTCCTGAATATTTTAACGGCTCAGATGCCAATATGCAACTCAACCTTTCGGGGCTTATCATTGGAGAAACATATTACCTTGTAGTGGACGGAACAAGCGGCGCTATTTCTCCTTTTGAAATTGAAATCAGTAATACACAACCCTGCTGCTCAATAATGGCAACAATCACAGGTTCATTAAGTTATTGCACCGGATTTAGCACAATATTAGATGCAGGTGCCGGTTATACAACTTATAACTGGTCAACAACTGCAACAACACAAACTATTACTGCAACAACAGCGAATAATCCAATAAGTGTAACTGTAACAGATGCAAGTGGTTGTACCGGAACATTAAGTGTAAATGTTACTGAAAATCCAACTTACAATACACCTGCTACTGCCGCTATTTGCACAGGCGACAGCATTTTCCTGCAAGGTGCTTATCAAACAACAGCAGGAACTTATTACGACACACTTTTAACAATTAACAGTTGCGATAGTGTAATTGCTACTACACTTACGGTAAATCAAACCTACAATATATCAGAAACTGC
>MENF01000090.1 GCA_001769035.1 Bacteroidetes bacterium GWA2_32_17 | reverse complement strand
TTCACTGTTTACTGTTCACTGTTTACTGTTCACTGTTTACTGTTCACTGTTTACTGTTCACTGTTTACTGTTCACTGTTTACTGTTCACTGTTCACTGTTTACTGTTTACTGTTCACTGTTTACTGTTCACTGTTTACTGTTTACTGTTTACTGTTCACTGTTTACTGTTCACTGTTTACTGTTCACTGTTCATTGTTTTACAATCAATTTCTGTTTTTTATTTCTATTTATTTCATTGTTCTATGTTTATTGTTCTTTACGAAATACGAATTTACAATGTATTTCTATTTATTTCTATCTATTTCTATCTATTTCTATTTATTTCAATATATTTCTGTTTTATTGTTCTAATGTTTTACTGCCTCCTGCCTGCTATATTCTAACTCCTATAACACATATATCATCAATCTGTTCCTGTTGTCCCCGCCATATTTCTATTGTTTCGTCAAGGATTTGCTTTTGCTGCTCCATTGCTCTGTCCTGAACCGAAAGCAGCAGGTCTTTGAATTTTTTGTACGAAAATTTTTTGCTTTTCTCTCCGCCAAACTGGTCGGCATAACCATCCGAAAAGAGGTAAACAGTATCACCCGTCTGTAGTTGTATTTCCTGTTTGGTAAATGGTGAATCTTCTTTACCCTGATGGTAACCAATTGGTTGTCGGTCTGCCTTAATTTCAATTAGTTCACAGTCGGCAGTTGGCAGTCGGCAGTCGGCAGTCCTCAATCCTACTGCTGACTGCTGATTTCTGACTATATAGAGGGGGTTATATGCTCCTGCAAATTCCAATATATTTGTATCCTTGTGCCATATACACAGCGATGCATCCATTCCGTCGCGTGTTTCGCCTGTTATACCGGTTTGTCCTAATGCTTTAATAATATGTTTTTTTAATTCATTTAATATATCGTTTGCTGTGGCTATGCCCTTTTCTATTATTATTTCATTTAACAGGCTACTGCCAATCATACTCATAAAAGCGCCCGGCACTCCGTGCCCGGTACAATCGGCTACTGTCCATATTGCATTATTGTTATGTGAAGCATAAGCCCAGTAAAAGTCGCCGCTTACAATATCTTTTGGTTTAAAAAGAATAAAATGTTGTGGAAGAATTTTTTTACAGTTCTCGCTTGATGTCAAAATTGCTTCCTGTATTCTCTTTGCATACGTAATGCTATCGGTAATGTCTTTGTTCTTTTGTTCTATGATTCTGTTTTTTTCATCAACTACTGCTTTTTGTTTTTGTATCACATTTCGTTGCCTGCGGGTAATGCGCAGCGAACGGAAAATAATTGCTGCAATAACCGCCATTAACAGCAAACCACAAACCACAAACAAAATAACTATTTTCTGCTTGCTGCTTATTGCCAATTGTTTTTTTACTTCTGCATCTTTTTTTTCTAATAATATCTGCTGCTTCTCTATCTCCTGCTGTTTTTTTTCGGCTTCGTATCGTGCACCCATTTCGGCAAGAGCTTTGGTTTTTTCTTCTGAGAACATACTGTCTTTGGTAGCAATGAATATTTCGGCGTATTCAATAGATTTTTTAAAGTTACCGAGTTTTTTGTATGCCCTCATAAGGGTATTTGCGGCTTCGTTTTCGATAGGCATAACCTTAATTTCCTGTGCTAATTCAATAGCTTTAATTCCATATTCAATAGCTTTATTCAAGTAATTAATTTGTTGATTATCTGATAAAGCTGTAGAATCGGCAAGGGCGATATGTAGGCTCGCTATATTTCCATATACTAATGCTATCCCATTTTTATCGCCTAATTCTTCATCTAATTTTAAATCTTTTAGAAAATATTCTATGGCTTTATCGTAAAGCCCTTGACTAGAGTGAACCATGCCGATATTGCCATAACAGTATGCCATCCCATTTTTATCTCCTAATTCTTTTGCAATTTTCAAGGACTTTAAATAATACTCTAAAGCATTGTCGTAGCTGCCCTGATACATGTAAACATTGCCGATATTGATGTAACAGTCTGACATTCCTTTTTTATCGCCTGATTCTTCATCTATTTTCAAAGACTTTAAATAATATTCTATGGCTTTATCGTAAAGCCCTTGGTCATAGTGAACAAGACCAATATTCATGTAACAGGCTGAGATTCCCTTTTTATCGCCTGATTCTTCTTTAATTTTTATGGATTTGAGATAATATTCTATGGCTTTATCGTAAAACCCTTGGTCATAGTGAACAAGACCAATATTGTTGTAACAATCTGACATTCCTTTTTTATTACCTGATTCTTCGTCTATTTTTAAGGATTTAAGAAAATACTCAATAGCTTGAGCGTAGCTGCCCTGGTAATAGTGAACATTGCCGATATTGTTGTAACAGTCAGACATTCCCTTTTTATCGCCAAGTTCTTCCATGATTTTTAATGACTTTAAATAATATTCTATTGCCATGGGGTAATTGCCCTGGTCATCGTGAATACTACCGATATTTATGTAACAGTCTGCTATTCCTTTAGCCCATCCCCGCTCCTTCCCAAAGGGAATGGAGATAGCAAGTTTTAGCCCAAGGGTCCCAAAATATAAGGCAGTGTCGGGGTTAGAGCTTTGGTATTGGCTGCAAATTTTTATGTATGTGTTTACACGGGTGGTATCTGCTTTGGTGGTTTTTAAAATTAGAAAGAGGGAGTCTAATTTAGGATTAAGGATTTGAGATTTAGGATTTTGTGCCGGTACAATGGCTGAAGTACAAATTAAACAGATTAGTGCAATTAATGTAATTTTATTCATGAATGTTTCATTGTTAAATTGTTCACTGTTTACTATTCAATGTTCATTGTTTTACAATCAATTTCTGTTTTTTATTTCTATTTATTTCATTGTTTTATGTTTACTGTTCTTTACGAAATACGAATTTTACGAATTTACGAATTACGAATGTACGAATGTACAATGTATTTCTATTTATTTCCATTTATTTCTGTTTTTTATTTCAATGTTTTCGTTTATTTATTTAAAACTTTCTTTTCCCAAAAAATGTATATTCCTCGCTAATCACTCGGAATGACAAAAATTTATTTCAATGTATTTCTATCAATTTCTATTTATTTTTTTCCAGCAACAAATATCCCCATGGTTCTAATTTAAATGAAGTATTTTTGTTTAATGGGAGCATTTGTTTTGTAAAAACATTTTTATAAGTACCTACAGATAAGTTATTTATTGTTGTTTTTATAGATTTGTCAGAAAAATTAAAGACTGCCAGTATTTCATCCTTGTTATTTATTCTTGTAAATGCAAAAACTTTATCTGTAGCAGAGGTTTTTAAAATTTTCATATCCCCGCCATAAGCACCGTTCCATAATGCTTTGTTGTGTTTTTTTAATGCGATAAGTGTTTCATACAAATTAAAAAACTCATCATTTTTCCATTCAATGGTATCTTTATCGAAAAATTTAAGACGCTTGTTAAGTCCTGCTTCCTGTCCGCTATATATCAAAGGCATTCCAGGAACTATAAAAGAAAGCACAGTGAAAGTTTTTACCCCTTTACCGAATTTTTCATAAGCTGTGCCGTTCCACGAATTTTCATCATGGTTAGAAGTGAAATACATTCTGTAGGCATCTTTAGTATAGTCAGTTTTTTCTTTTTTAAACAAAGGGACTAACGATGAAGCATTTTTATTTCCTTTTGCAATATTGGTTATCAGATTATGAAAATCCCATGTGTAAGTCATATCAAAAGCAATGTTATGAAGTTTTGGGTCTTCACATTCGGCAAGCATAAAAACTTTTTTTACGCTATCTAAAGCAGGGTGAACTTCTTCCCAAAAATCTGTTGGTACCATGCCTGCCACATCACAACGGAACCCATCAATATTTGTTTCCTTTAGCCAGAATTTCATGGCATCAATCATGTAACGACGTAATTTTTTGTTATCATAATTCAAATCGGCTACATCGGTCCAGTCCTTCACCGGCGAAATGATTTTTCCTAAAGAATCCTTTGTGAAAAATTCAGGATGCTCAGTAATAAGTGTATTATCCCATGAGGTATGATTTGCCACCCAATCTATAATAACATACATACCTAATTCATGAATTTTTTTTACCATACTTTTGAAATCTTCAATAGTTCCGAACTCGGGATTTACCGAAAGGTAATCATTAACAGAATAATAACTTCCGAGTGTTCCCTTTCTATTAATAACGCCAATAGGTTGTATTGGCATGAACCATAAAATTCCGACACCTAATTCTTGTAATCGTGGAAGGTGCTTTTCAAAATCTTTAAAACTTCCTGACGATGAATATTGACGGAGATTAACTTCATAAATAGTAAGGTTTTTAGACCATTCTGGAACTATTTTGGTATAAACTAAATTTGAAATTTTTGTTTTCTTAAAAAATGTTCTATAATTTGTTACTGAAGCCATTATAAGAAATATAAAAATCAGTATTAGTAATAAAAAAATATTTTTCATGTGTTTATGTTTTATTAAGTGGTTTAAGGTTTAAAAAAGTTCAAAAAGTTCAAAAATGTTCATTGTTCTTTACGAAATACGAATTTTACGAATATACGAATTTACAATGTATTTCTATTTATTTCTATCTATTTCATTGTTCTATGTTCAAAAAAGTTCAAAAATGTTCATTGTTTGGAGTTTTGGGGGAAAAATTGGTTCGTGAGGACACGAACCAAGGCGGAAGTGAGGACACGAACCAAGGCGGAAGAGAGTTTTGGGGGTTGAGAGTGTAATTAGTGTCTGTCCATAATGTCAATATTTTTAATTGCAAAAAATAGCTGTTTTAACTTTTCAAAATGAATATTTTTGCTATAAAATATGCGTAACATCAGTTACTAAAACCTGGAAGAACTACTTTACTAATACTCCAGTAATCGTATTCTAATTTTAATTCCATATTGACTTTGCCCTGAAATATTTGTGATGATTGTACTAATTTGTATTTAATTGAACCTTGCAGTACAGCTTTTTCGGTTTTCAAATCGAAGCTAACAGAATGAATGTCCCATTTCAACAACTTCATTTTTTTATATTCGCTTTGAAATGCTTCAATAATTGCTGGAAATGCTTTTTGGTCGTAATTATTATCGTTGTATGAAACTATTGAAGCCAGCAAAATATTATTCATAAATTCATCCCATTTTTTACTGATGAGACATTCGACAAACTCATTGCAATGTTCACGAATATCATAATCATGGTTGGGATGAAATTCTTCGTAAATAAAACAATTCATCATCCCATGCACATGTACATCGTCTGTTTCCTGATTAAATAATTCTTCAGTGATAAAACGATAAATGATTTCATCTTCATAATCGCAGATAGTTGAGAGTTCAATACCGTTTGTCCGCATAATTTCTGTGAGTTTTTCAAGCTCTTTAGAAATTTCTTCTTTAGTTAGTTCATCAACTCTCCTGAATTTAGGGCGATTAATGAAATCATATACTTTGCACTGTTTGTTTTCTGCAAATTGTTTCTCGAAATTATAGACATCGTTTAGCCATTTGTTTTCAGTTTCTTTATCTAATGAAGAATCCATTTTCTCCATTCCAAATTCTGATTGCAATTTTAGTTTTAGCAATTCATTTTCTTTCTGAAGTTTTTCTTCAGGTGTTAAGTTTTCAAAATCATCGTTATCATTCATAGTATTATTTATTATTTTACAAATTTAAATCAATTATTTGATATAACCAATTGAGCAAAAATAACTGATTTTTATATAAAAAATATTTTATTTATTGCGTTATTATTTGTAATTTGTTATTTCAATAATTTTCGGTTTTTTACTTCTTGTAATATTTTCATTTGCTGTATAGCTATTTGGTTCAATTTAATAAGTCGTTCTTTTTGAAGCATTTTTTCATTGATGAATACAGCATTCAGGTTTTCCATGTTCGACAGGCAAATTAATTCATTGATACTGGCGCAATCCCTGATGCTCCCTTTTAAATCGGGATTTTCATCTCTCCACTGTTTTGTTGTAATGCCAAACATGGCTACGTTTAAAACATCTGCCTCATTGGCATAAATCATTTAGGTTTGTGCTGGCAAAAGTTCCTGTGGAATAAGATTTTGTTTAATGGCATCAGTGTGTATATGGTAATTAATTTTTGCCAGTTCGCGTTTTGCCGACCAACCTAAAAGTTTTTGTTCTTCTTCCTTGAGGCGTTGAAATTCTTTGACGATATATAATTCGAACTCTACCGAAATCCAGCTTGCAAATTTGAAAGCAATATCCTTGTGAGCAAAAGTGCCACCATAACGACCTGATTTCACAATAAAACCAACTGCAACGGTTGAATTAATCCATTTTAAAGGCGACATAGTAAAAGCGTTTAATCCAGCATCTTTTCTAAACCCCTCGAATTCGAGGGGTTTAAAATTGGGATTGTACAATGTTTCCCAAATGCCCAGAAACTCAATGGTATTGCGGTTTCGCATCCAATTGCCAATGATCGCGCTGGTATCATCGGTTTTGAATTTGGCAATATCGGTAAGCGATATATAATCAGCATTATTTATTGAAATTACAACTACATCGGTATTTTTAACAACAATTTTTGCCACATTATTTACTTTAATATTTTAATTCCCATGAAATCGGTATAATTAAAACCAAAGTGGTCAAATTCGACCACTTTAAATTTATTAATTCTCTTGCTCATCTACAACCTCCATTTTTATAGTTTCAACAAATTCAACTCCCCAAACATCAGCTAATATTTTGCCGATTTTCTTTTCGGCTTACACTTGCATTTTGCGAACACATCTTATAATTCGCAATGGAAATCTAAAAAATAAATTATAATTGTTAACCTCTGATAATATTCAGGATTTATTTGCAAAATGTTATTTTATATGTATGAAAATTAATTAACTATTAGATAAAAAGAAAACAAACCCTTTATGTTTACAATTTGAAGTAGCCCAATATCCAACATGCCAGTTAAAACCAATAAGAAATTGTGCAGTAATTGGATGTGTAGTTGCATTTTTTGTATAAACAGTGTAAGCTCCTGGATTGTAATTTTCGGCACTTACCATATTATTTAAACCATAACCAAAACGAATATTCAAATTAATATCGAACATATTGTTTTGCCACACTGGTCCACCAATTTCGAAATTCAGAAAATTCAAACTTTTAGAATATACTGAAATTGAATCAACGTTTGATTTGCTAATGTTAGCAACTTTAAAACCTAATCCAACAAAACCGCCACCTTCAGAAGTTTTACGTAAAAACAATCCCATTTCGCTTGAGTTAAAAACTAATGTTCTTGCAGGTGATTCGTTTTTATAGGTATATTTTTGTCCGAATGATGACCACGATTTTTCAATTTGAACAGCAAAATAATTTTTTATATGAGCACCAATTCCGATACCATAAGCAGGATAAAAATTAAAATTCATGGCGTTAATATTTTCGTCGCCTGAAATATTTTTATTGGACAATAAACTGGTTCCAATTCCGCCTTTCACTTCTAAATTGAACCATACAGGATTATCTTTAGATTTCTTTTTTTGTGCTTGAGAACCAAGCCACAATGACGATAATACAACAAATAAAAATAATGCTTTCATAATGCAAATATATTAATAAATGAAATGTTTTTAATTTATTATTGTAAAAATATTAATAACAATAAAAAAATACCGATATTTCGGAAATAAAAAATGTTGAAATAAATAACAAATTATAAAATAAAAAAAAATATTATGACATTAAAAGGAACACAAACAGAAAAAAATTTGCTAAAAGCATTCGCAGGCGAATCGCAGGCAAGAAATCGTTATGATTTTTTTTCAAAAGTTGCTAAAAAAGAGGGGTACGAGCAAATTTCAGCAATATTTTTGCAAACATCGGCACAAGAGATGGCTCATGCAAAAAGATTTTTTCGCTTTTTAGAAGGTGGTTCAACAGAAATTGTTGCAACGTATCCAGCGGGAATTATTGGAACAACTGCTCAAAATTTAAAAGCTGCAGCCGAAGGCGAAAACGAAGAATGGACAAAGTTATATCCGGAATTTTCAAAAATTGCATTTAATGAAGGATTTAAAGATGTTTCATCGGCTTTTAAAGTTATTTCCACGGTTGAAGCCGAACATGAAAAACGTTTCAGAAAATTATTAGAAAATATTGAAACAGGAAAGGTTTTTGAACGCGACGAAAAAGTAAAATGGGTTTGCAGAGTTTGTGGTTATGTTCATTATGGTACAAAACCATTAGAAAACTGTCCTTCTTGTTTGCATCCAAAAAGTTATTTTGAGTTGTTAGCTGAGAATTACTGATATTTTTTGCTTTGTTAAATTTAATCACTCATGTTACGCAAGTAAAAATTTGGTAACTAATCAGTGTCAAAATTACTTTAATTTTTTATTAAGTTCGTATCATATTTCCCGCAAATATTATTCACGCAAAGACGCAATGCCCGCAAAGTTTTAAGCTCGCAGAGTTTAAAAAAATCATTAATGATTTTTTTCTTTGCGAACTAACAATTTGTAAATCATATAAACAATTCTATTTCGTATTTCATCATTTTGAGTGTTTTCTATATTTTCTTTTTCTATTTTCTTTGCGTTCTTTGCGCCTTTGCGTGATAATTCTTATACTGAATAGTTACAAAATTTGTACAGCAAAGCCGTTTACCAAGTTAGATAGTGTCTGTCCATAATGTCCGATTTTTTCGTTATGCTCGTTTTGAAAACAGTCATTTACTATAGTAAACTCCTTGGTTTCCAAAACTTCGCATGCCTCAAACTCGAACATTATGAATTAGACACAGAGTTTATAGACAGACTCTAGATAGATAGCTTAAAAAATAAACGAAAGTGAAATTTTAATTATCTATTGGGGTAAATTATTTTTTCTTGGCGTAATGGCGCCGGAGTTTATGCTGACAAAGGAAGTAAGAGAAATAATCATTGTGAGAAACTCTTTTACGTAACATCAGTTATTATACAGCAAACGGGATAAATTTCCGCATTTTATTCCGCACAAGCGCATACGTGTCAAGCTAAGAACCCTTTTTTGGCTTAAAAGCCCCTGATTCTCAATAAAATGATTGGGACTAAAGTCCCCTGTTTTGTGGTGTATCTATTTACCCCGACCTGAAGGTCAGGGCTAATAATTTTATTCAATTATAATCAATAGCTACGACATTTATGTCGGGGGTTTGAATGCCACATTTGATGCGGGCTTTAGCCCATAAATTCAATCCTTAACTTGACGCCAATGCGCACAAGCGGAACAAAAAAGGTATAGAGATAAAGGTATAGCCCAAAATATCAAAAACCAAAATACCTTATACCTTAAACTCAAATGTAATAATTTAAACCGTTCAAAGTATAACTGATTTTTCTTGTTTTTGCTGATTTTTCCTGCAATGTGGGTTAAAATCAGTATGACCCAAAATGGTGACCCATTAGAAAATGCATTAGCAGAAAGAGTTAATGGCATATTAAAAGATGAACTTTTAGAAAAAAATCATAAAAACCATAAGCAAGCCATTTGTAATGTATCAGTTGCTATAAGCACTTATAATTATCAAAGACCTCATGGTAGTATTAATTATCTTACTTCAATTGAGGCTCACAATATGTCGGGAGAACTAAAAAGAAGATAGAAAAATTATTACGCAAACAGATAGGAAATGGAAACTGTAGAGCACTAAAAGGAGCTTCAAATCTCTCTTTGCTTCGTTCCGCTACGCTTCACTTCGCAAAGAGAGATTTGAAAATGTAAACTTAATGTAGGATTAAAATTAAATTGTAAATTGTTATTAAAAACCTGAAACTCGAATTTTTTTTAAGTTAATGATTGTTTTCTAATTTACTGCCCTTCTTCTTTTTTATTTTCATCGTTGGTTTCTTCGGTGTCGTTAATTACTTCATTTTCCTTTAATGCACGCATACGTTTTAAAAATTTATTTTTAACTGAGGGTGCTGCCGGATAATACGAATATGGCTTTTGTCCTTTATCGGTATCTAACTTACGCTGGTCGGGTTTAAGTGTTTTAATCACAGTATTAAATTCTTCGTTGCTCGAAACAACTTGCATGACTCCACGTGTATATGAAAAATAATACCAAACATTATCGGCAAGTTCTAAGTAAATATTAATAATATCACCACTTCGTTTTTTAATAATTTCTATATTGCCTGGAACTATTTTATTTATGTATTCTTTGCTTATTGTTCCAACACCAATTAAAGTATCAGAAATATAAGATTTTGTGTTAGTATTCCAATCAAATTTCAAATCGGTAAACATAATAGTATGCTCAAGTTCTTTTGGCATTTTTTTAAATTTTCCTAAACTAAATTCCGAAATAAGGTCATTTGCTTTATCACGACCAAGAATTTCGGCTAAACCTTTTTCGAAAATTTTTCGCGATAAATCAATTGGCTCTAATCCACTATACGAATTTAAGTCCTTTGTTAGCATATCCATACATTTATTTTCTATAAAAAAGTCGAGCGTTAAAAGCACATCTAATGAAATTGACTGCTTTATTAAATCTTCGTTGATATTACCAACTGTGTTAATTGTTACTTGTCCAAAATCAACTCCAAAATTAAGTTTGCCTTCGCCATACATATTGCAGGCAGAACGATGTAAACTCAAGTAATTTCCGGGCAAATTAAACTCAACTAATTTCTCTTTATTCGATATTTTATATTTACTATCTGTTTTATCAAAAGTTAAAAACCCATTAGCATTGGATACAGCTAAATCGCTATAATTTTTATGCTTTGTTAAGAATGCTGGATAAATATGTGTTGAGTCATTTGTTATAAAGAATCCGTTATAAACTTTATTGTTATTAATTTCTTTGAGTGAATCGCCAATAGGTATATAAATTTCGGTAGGGTTAACAGGAGATTTAAAATTAACCCAAAGCCGTTCAAGATTTTGACACTCATGCGAAATTTTTGCAGCGCCATCAAAAGTTAAATATTGCTCGTTGGCACTTAATAACACTTGACCTGTAAATCCAAAATTTGGACTTAATGTAAATCCTTCGGTAATTCCAATTTTTCCTTTTGCATAAGTCTGGTATGTAGAATCAACACTAACTACATCGAATTTAACAACTTGTTTGTTTTGTGTTTCATCAACATAATCGTAACTTCCTGATGAAGAATAATTTTTTCGTCCATAAATATTGGTAGTAGCACCATAAATTGTATGGTAACGATTGGTATTATTAGCAATTATTCTTGAATCTTTCAGAGTTTGCATTGCAGCTTGTTTTTCAATAACCACCTTACCATCACCAGGATAAATGGTAGCATCGGCAACTCTGATAAATTTAACTTCGTTAGCAGAAATAATAAATTTTCGTAAATTATATTTTGCTGAAGGGGCAACAAAAGTTAATGAATCTTGTTTCGGATTTATTGAAATAAACTGTGAACCTTTTAATTGCACATCTTCTAATTCTGTAGGGCTTAAATTTTCTTTGTTATTAGGAACATTTGCCAAAGCATTTTTACTTGCACTTAATTCCAATTCGTCTTTATCCATGTACCATGTAAACTGGTCCATATAACAGATGTACTGATTTTGAGGAAATTCTACAAATGATGCTTCGCCATTTGATTGAAACTCGCCTTTTCTTTCTTTAAAATCAATATGTGAGTTTACGTTAACTGTTTTAAAAGCAAAATCAGCCATATCGAGTGTTTTAAGATTAAAGTTTGCAGTATCTGCATCAACAATATGTTCTTTAAAATTAAACATTGTTGAAGTTAGTTGAGAAGTCGAAAATTCGAGTTTTCCCCAACCTGTTAAACCATTTGGTTCAATTTGCAATGTTCCGGTATAAGTTGCTTGATTATCGTACATACTAAATGGTTTTGTAGTATTTGAAACTAACATTTTATCGTTATTTGGTAGCCAGTGCACATAAATATTTTCGCCTTTAACCGAAGCATATTCAACACCTTTAGCTTGTTTTTCGATTTCAAAAGTTTTAGCAGTAGTATTCATTGAGTCGGGATAAAAAATAAAATCATTTGAAATAGCTTTGGCAGTTAAAAATTTTAATTCGCCATCGCCACGTAATCCCATATTACTTAAAAATATTTCTTTTTTATAATTTCCTTTTCCGCCATAAGCCTGATATCCTTCAGTTGGAGTATTTCTTTTAAATCCCAACGAAAAATCGGGTTGAACGCCAATAGTTTCGTCGAATGGAGGGAAAATACCGGCTGAAACAAAGTGCCCTTTAAAAAGTAAATTCTTTTTAGTTAAGATACCTATACTATCAATTGAGTAGGGATAAATTTGAAAATAAAAATTATCACGTTTATAAACACCTGTTTGAACAGAGGGGGCATCGTAAAACACATAAGAATCTTTTTTGCTATTAAACACAGGGTATTGAGGAAATTTTTTTACACCTGATTTGTTTGTCATATCGTCAATTAATAATTCACCGGTAGAGTTTTCGATAACGCTTATTAAATCTTTTTGAGCAGGATTTCCATACTGGTCAACTTCGTCGGTAACAACTCTCATTTTAATTGTTTTAACATCAGTTAGATTAATTTTAAATTTATTATAACTAAAAGAATAATTAGAACCGATAAATAAAAATAATCCTGCTCTAACTTTGCCGTCAAAAACAAAATCGCGGTTACGTTTTATTGTAATTTCCTGATTTTGGGGAAATATTGCAACATTTTGAGAATCGGAAAGATATATTTCCTGTACACCTTTCATTTTTAAATTAAAATCGAGAAGACTAAGTATTGCATTATTGTCGTTTTCCTGAACAGTTGAAACAAAGCTGATAGCATCGTAATCGCGTTGCCCTACACTACATTTTAAATAATTAAAAGTTTTATCAACTACAATTACCTCACCTGTTTCAATAGAATAAGATATAAAACCTTTAAATGCAAGATTTAATAAATATTGGTGTGTCTGCGGTATTGAAGATTTAATAAAATTTGCAAAATCTTTGTCGTTAAACTTTTTCGAATTTATTTTTTTTGTATAATTTTTAAGATTTTGCAAAGGGTTTAAATTGTCCATGCCTTGTAATTCAAGGTATCTGCTTCTGCTAAAAAAATCAACTGATTCGAATTTTGCAATTTTATTAGTAGTTTTTGGAATTGGTTGAAAATTAATTTGCGGTTCTCCAATTTTCCATGTTAAAAACGGAAAATCCAATTCAAGGTTATGGTATGTATCGAAATACAGACTTCGCGACATTCCTTCGTTATTACGAATTAATAATACTTCATTTTTTTGTGCATTATATTTAAACAATAACCCCGGATGATAAATAGAATCAGTATCGAGTCTAATTGTTATTGCTGAATTTTGTCCAATAATGCCATCTTTATTAAACACAAAAGTTTTTGTAGCGGCAATAAAAAAAAGAGTATCTGAACGGTAAATTTTGAGCATTGCTAAATCATTTTCAGTTCCTTCGCCAATAAATTTAGCTCCTTTCATTGTAAACCCGCCATCATAATCCATCTTGGGAAAGATGTTTTTAATTAAGTAACGTTTTGAATATGAGATAAATTGAGGATAATGTGCATTTGTTGAGTCGGCATCTGCCATTACTTTTTCGGTTAATTTACCCAATATTGGTTCTTTAAAATATCTTGAATTTATAAATATTACAGAATCGGCATCGAAAGCAGATTTTGTCATATCAATTGTATAATTTTGAAAATTGGCATATAATTCGTTTTCATTAAAACCTGCTCGTTCCCATGTTAGCTTTCCACCTTGCCCTTGCCATGTTTTAGAAATTTCGTTGTAAATTCCTTGAGTGTTGTATATTGTTGTGCTATCTTTTTTTGCAAAACATTTTAAATTAGCGTTTTGTACAATTAAAGTAATATTTTCGCCATCAAAATAAAATTGAAAATCTTTTGAATCAGTTTTCCATTTTGTTGTTTGAGACTGGTATATGTTTCCTTTTTTTAACAATCCAATAGTGTTTTCTAAATATATATCAATTGCGTTTAATGTTATATTTTTTTTCTGACACATATAAACAAGTCCTTTATCCCAGTTCGCATAACTTGATTTAGAGTGATTTACATTACTAAATGCTATTATACTTTGTAAATATTCCTGAAAATGAGGAAAGGCAAGTGCCCGCTTTTTAAGTAATTCGTTTGATGTTTGAATGATATTTTTTTTCTCCGATTCGCTATAAAATGTTCCATTGAATGTTAAAGTAAAAATTTCGGAAAGTTCTTTTCCTTCTTTTTTATCTTTTGTTTCTAAAAAGTCTTTCATATCGGCAAGGTAACCGGGAAAATTGCTTCTAAAGTTTTTTAGTTGTTGTGCAGAAACATTTTGCAAAATCACAACAAAACTTAACACTAAAATAGTAATAAAATATTTTCTCATTTATTTATTTTTTACAAATTTATAATTTAATTGGAAAGATGTCTATTATATTTTTTGTAACTAATCAGTGGCAAAGTTAATACGATATTTTGTTAAACTCTCACCTTATGTTCCGCAAAAATTATTCACGCAAAGCGACAACTTTTATGAATACTGAATAGTTACTGTTTTTTGTTTTCACATTATTAACTCATGTTACGCAAATAAAAAATTTGTCTCGCAAAGTCGCCAAGTTCACAAAGTTAAAAAGTGGCTAAAAAAAATCATTTATGATTTTTTTATTGCGTGCTTATTATAGTCATGCTATATAAAAGCAATTGGTGTATTAATTGAAATTACTTATAAGCTCGCAAAGTTTAAAAAAAAAAATAAATTATTTTTTCTTGGCGTACTTAGCGCCGGAGTTTATGCTGACGAAGGAAGTACGAGAAATAATCATTGTGAGAAACTTTTTACGTAACATCAGTTATTAAAATTACCATGTAATAATTTTCGTTTTTATGTAAATAAAGGTTTATTTTGGAAAGATGTCTATTGAAAAAGGAATAAAACCATGCTTTATTTATAGTCCCAAATACCAAATTTCGAAACTCTAAACTTCAAACTCTAAACTATTAAACCAAAAACAAAATATTATTTAAAGATAATTGGAAGTTGGAAAAAAATCCTAACTGGTTTTACTCCGGTTCAACATGAATAGTGAGTTGAAAATCGGGAATTAATATTTCTAATTCTTTTTCAATTTCATCGCAAATTGCATGAGCATCTTCTAACGACAGCTTTCCATTTAAGTTAAGGTGTAGTTCAGCGAATTTATATTTGCCCGATTTTCGGGTTTTTAAATTATGAATATTCAGATTTTTAATTATAAAATATTGTTTAATTTGTTCAATATCCGACTCGTCAATTGCAACATCAAGTAATGGACTAAAAGCTTTTTTTAGCAATTGAAACGATTCCCAAAGTATTAATATTGCTACTAAAATTGCTACAATTGAATCGAGTATTCTGTAATTTGTTAACCAAATTAAAAACAATCCAAATGCAACTCCAATTGATGTATAAACATCTGCTTTTAAATGAAGTGCATCTGCTTCTAATGCTATAGAATTTGTTTTTTTTGCGACTTTGTATAACTGTTTTGATACAATAAAATTTATTATTGCTGAAATAACCATAACTAAAGCACCTAATCCAATTGATTCGATTTTTTCGTTAGTATTTATTCTTTTTATTGCTTCATATATTATCCATAATGATGCTATAAAAATTAAAATTGCTTCTATTACGCCTGAAATATTTTCAAACTTACCGTGTCCATAAGGGTGTTGTTTATCGGGTGGTTGGTCAGAAACTTTTACAGAAAAAAATGCTATTATAGCAGCAAGTAAATCCATAGTTGAATGGATAGCTTCGGAAATAATACTTACCGAACCAGTTATTATTCCAATTGCAAGCTTCATTATTATTAAACTTGAGTTTGAAATAATTGATAACCGTGCAACTTTAATTTTTTCGAGCATGATTTTTGTTTTAAAATTAAATAATAAAAAATTTAAGTTGTTGAACTATTACGTTAATTTTTTTACCAATTTATCACCAACTAATAACTTTATAATCATGCTATTAACAAATAATAATAATCAATATAAATTATTAATTGTAATGTTTTGCTTTGTAACTTGTTGTACTAAAAGCATATTGTTCTCACAAATATTACCTCAAGAAAAAATGAAATATAAAACTATTTCACAAATTCCAACAATAAGTAATTATAATAGAATAATTTGTGATTCAAATTCATTTGGCTTTTATCTTCGAAATTTAGAGTTAAAAATAAGCAATAATATTGTATATTTATATAATAATACACCAAAATATAATCAAAATGCACAATATGCGATAATAAAAATTGATGTTGGAAACAAAGACCTTCAACAATGTGCAGATGCAGTAATGCGATTAAAAGGTGAATATTTATTTTCTCTGAAAAAATTTAAAGACATTCATTTTTGCTTTTTAAGTGATGGGAAACCAAGATATTATACAGATTATTGCAATGGTAATTTTTCTTATAATAAATTTAAGGATTATATGAATTATATTTTTTCGTTTGCAAATACTGCTTCGCTTAAAAAAGAATTGAAACACATTAATAATGTAGAAGATATAGAAATAGGTGACGTATTTATACAAACAGGAAACCCTTATGGGCATGCTATTATTATTGTTGACGTAGCAATAAATAAAAATAAAGAAAAAATTTTTATGCTTGCACAAAGTTATATGCCCGCTCAAGAAATACACATCCTAAAAAATCCGAATAACAATAATTTAAGTCCCTGGTATAGTGCAGATTTTGAAGAAATATTAGAAACACCTGAATGGACTTTTACTAAAAACGATTTGTATAGATTTCCTTAGGAATTGTTATGAAATATGCTAATCATTTATAATTAGCAACGTCATTTATGACGTTGAAATAAAACAACCAACAAATCGGCTTTAGCCAAAAACAAATATCTGTGGCTAAAGCCGTTATTATAATTTCTATTTTACCGTAGCATAAATGCTACGGCTATTTATACAAAAATCAAATAACCATGTTATTTCGTTACAATCACCTAGTTAGAGTCTGTCTGTAAAATTAAAATTTCAAATTTAAAGGATAAAAGGTATAGGGTATAAGGAAATAGGGAATAACAGTTAAACCATTATACCATATACCTTTAGTCAATGTTTACTCTGTTAGATATTTTCTTTTTTAAAAGAAATTTTATATAAAAAGAAATCTTGGTTTATTATTACATATAAACTATACGAGAAATCGAAATTGTATCTTATTAAATCGTAATATGTTTCGGCTCTGATTGCTATTTTTATTCCACTGTTAATGTTGTGAGTGAATTGTAATTTAGATGTAATTAGTTGTTTATTTGATTCCCACCAAATAATATATTTTTCTGATACCGATTGAAACAATTGTTCACCACGAGGGGCAATAAAATGTTGGCTATACCAATATCCAGCCATAAAATCGAATTTTCCAATTTTAGCAAACAAATTACAATAAATTCCCCAACCTTTAGAATAATATTGAACATGTTTGTCAGAAGCATCGGTATAAGTTACAAAATAATTTTTTGTTCCAAATCTATTTTTAGAATTTATTGAAGGCAAATATTCTAATTCAAATCCCGAAGCTGTATTAAAATAAGTTTGCTCATAACCGGAGCTTGAATTTCCTTGTCCGCCTTTGTGTGTTGCCATTCCCTGAAGTGGAATAGAAATTCTAAATTTACTTTCGGGTTTATAAAACTTTAATTTTGAAGTTGAAGCTAAAGTAAATTCTTCACGAAACGTATCGTCTGGAACAATAAATTTTTCCCAGTTTAGCCATAAGTTACCTTCAAAATGTTTAAAATTTCCTAAAAATTGTATTCCTTGTTCCGGATTATTTGTAAAATGTTTATCAAATGAGTATAATGGTTCAATTAATTTGTGTTCAACGGTACCATGAATATTACCAAGTAGTAAATCAACATTTTTCGAAAATTTATATTGACAGTTAAACCAAGGAACAGAACGCCAAAATTTATCGCGTCCTGAATATTTAATAAAAAACCAACCAGCCTGTAATTTTATTTTAGACGAAGGTTGAAAAATTAATTTAGGCGAAATACTATAACCTAAATAGGTGTAGCCATCATATAAGTTATTGAAATATTCGTTGTTATGTAAAAAATTTTGATTATCGAAACTAAACCAAAGTTTTAAACTGTCGTTTTCGTTTATTGGTTTGTAATTATTAAAAATACTATTATCAAATTGTCCAAAAGCAATTGAATAATGAAATATTAATATGATTGATGCTAAAATTTTCATAAAACTATACAGCCACTATATTTTGCCACAGACTTGTAGTGAGCTCAGCCGAACTATTACACATATTTTAATAAATTTCAAACTTTCAAAGGTAGTTTTCTTTGTGAAAATAAAATTAATTTTTATCACTAAATTTACTTAATCGAAAAGTTGCATTTGTGACTTGAATTCAGCGAATTTGAAGTTGCGATTGCATATTATACTACTTATGAAAAAAGAAAGAAAAGAAAAAATTATTTAGAAAGACTCTTATTGTCTGATAGTTATGAATATTAGGTTAACGCCAATGCATCTAAGCGGAACTCCTTGATTTTTTAATACTTCGTTCCGCCTGAGCGGGAGAACTCGAACATTATGAATCAGACACAGAGTTTATAGACAGACACTAAATAGTGCTTGTCTATAATATCGTAATAATAGTATAAAGCTCCAAATTCCAAATCCCAAATTCCAAGTTTGGGGCTTGGGATTTGAGACTTG
>MENF01000089.1 GCA_001769035.1 Bacteroidetes bacterium GWA2_32_17 | reverse complement strand
CAGTACGGCGGCATAGTTCAACTTAATTTGAACCTCAATTTCTTTCTGCCTTTTATTAATTTGTAGTTTAAAAATATTTTTCTATCTTTACTGTAATTTTTGTTGAAACTGAGGATAAAATCCTAATATGTTATAGCCAATGCTTATAAAAAACCGTTCAAAATAAAATTATCGATTTTAATCGAATTGACTTCGAGTAAAATATTTTTACGACGACGAAACACTAATTAGTTATTAGACAAAGTAAATAGTTTTCAATATTTTGTTTGAAATTTGACTTTATTTTGTATATTTGTATTATGAAAACACATAGCAGTAAAGGACTTGACTTTATAATTGACAATTTAACTAATTCAATTGAGAATGTAATCACAGGTGATAGCTTTCCAACTGATATAACTGTAATTACAAATAATGACCTTAAAGAAATTTCAAAGAAAAGCAATTGGATTTTTAATTGGAAAGATGAATTTAAACAACCAGAACGAGATGTTTACAAATTGACAATTGTAAATAATCCAGCGATTATTCAAGGATTAATAAGTCTAGAAGTAAAGTTTGATCATGTATTCATGCATTTAGTTGAAAGTGCTTCATTTAACAAAGGAAAAACTAAAGTTTATTCTGGTGTTCCAGGAAATCTTGTTGCATTTGCATGTAAACTTTCTTTTCAACGTGGACATGAAGGAAATGTGGCATTTATTTCTAAATCAAAACTTATAGACCATTACATTGAAAGTTTAGGTGCATTCCATATTGGAAGACGAGTAATGATTATTGAAACTACTGCAGCTTTGAAACTTATTAACAAATACTTTAAAAATTCTTAAAATGAAAACTAAAAATATTGAATTAGACGTTGACTATATTGGAGAACAAGAACCTCTAACAACTGAGGAAGAAAAAGCAATTAGTGATTTCTTTTGTCGTAAAAAGCTTATTAAATCGAAGAAGATTCATCAACCAATTAGACTTGTAAAGCGCTCTAAAGAAAAAGTCTAATTACCTCCTAGACAACAAAAGCACAGGCTATAACACCATCTACGAAAAACAACGAGCAGTAATGGGCAACTTGACAATTTTAATATTAAATAAAATATTTAACGGTTTGACACAGGCTGCAAGAAATGCCCGCCAAATCCAACATTGAACCGTTAGCAGCAATAATATAGAATTAAATTCGTTGACAATATAACTTAACAATTAAGACTATGAAAAAAACTATTTTTACCTTTTTTCTTTCAATAGGTATCTTGACTGTTCTTGCTCAAGACACAACTATGAAATCAAAAGTTTATCGTAACGAATTTGGTATTGACGCTACAGGTTTCGTAAAACAATTCCTAAACGTTAACCAATCTGAATTTTCTAACTATTACTCTCCGACATATTATTTAACATATCGACGACATTTTAAATGTGGTAATCTGCGATTTGCAATTGGTGGAGCTATTGAAAGTCAAGACCTCGCACCAGCATTTACAGGAGACTCTAACAAATATCATAGAAATTCTTATTCAATTGACACGAGACTAGGTTGGGAATTTTCTAATGATTTAAGTAAACGTTGGCAAGTATTTTATGGACTTGATTTCAGGCCAAGTTATTCTTATAGCAAAAATGACGCACCTTATTGGAACGGTGGCTATGCAAATGGTTCGGAAAGCAAATCGCAAATTTATGCAGTCGCACCTCTGTTAGGTTTTCGAATTAAAATTAACAATAGACTAAGTTTATCTACAGAAACAAGTCTTTCTTTCAATTTTTCACAAAGTAGTAGTCGACGGTATTATATTCCTGTAACAAGTCAATATCCACCAATTCCAGATGTTGTGACTCCAAAGACAAAGAGTTTTTATAGTAGTTTTTCTCAACCTGTATTTATAATATTGACTTTTGACATTTAATAAATAATTACAGCTGCTAACACACGTTTGGCAAAAACTGGGCGGGTGGTGCAACTTTACAATGACAACAAAATATAAAATAATTAACGGTTTGACACAGTCTGCAAGAAAATGCCCGCCAAATCCAACATTAAACCGTTATAGCCAATGGTAATAAAAAAATCACACTATGAAAAAGACAATGTTCCTATTAATTATCGTGACTCAAATAATGAGTTATTCATTTGCACAAAATGACAAATTTGACCCAAAAAATCATGTTGGACAATTACAGTCAAGATCAGTAATTCAATGCAAAATCTGGAGACCTGAAAGTTTTTGCAATATACCAGACTCAATATCACTTCCAAGTTGGCGTGCTGACTCTCTCAAAATTGAATCTGTTTCATGCGAACAATTAGACAAAATCGAAAATCCTGTTGGGGTTTGGCTTGTTTTATCTAAGAAAAATGGTTCATCTTTTTCTATGGTAAGCGGCTTAAAGAACATTAACATAGTTAAGAAAAATAGTAAAAAAATCATACCCCCAACTGCGATTCTTTGGAACCTAGCATTTAGTGACAAACATGGTTATTTGTCATCAAATTTTAAAACAAATAGTTTTAAAGCAAAATTTGCTTCTAAAAAGAAAATAGATTTAATAATAATTTTTCCTGGCGCTGAAAAAGGAGATAAAGTAATAATCGATGATTTTATTGAAGCCATTGTGCATGAATAACTACAAATGAATACAATAACTGACAAATTACTTTTTTAAAATTATAAATTCAAACCACTGGCTATAACACCATGCAAATTTTATAGCGGGGCTTGTGTGGTATCCAACCGCGGATTCTCGCATGACCGTCACGTCCTGCCGGACGCTGACGCTCACTGAAACCCGCTACCAAATTCTGCATTGCAACTTGTGCAGAGCAAATCATTTTATGAAGACCAATAATTAACAACAATACTTACACAAGTGTAAATACAATTGGCAATTATAATGTAAACAAGAACGTTGACTTTAATGATGTCCTTTTTTCAAACTACGTTGTTTTTCATTCGAAAATTTATACATTTGCAGTGTGAATAAAAAACAAACTAAACATAACATGTGGTTTCAACAATTACTCCGCTACGCTCCGTAACAGTTGAAACCACCAAACGTTAGCGTTCAGCAAAAAAAAGACAATAAATTACAGACAATGGATAAAAAAGAAAAATTAGAAAAACTGACAGCAGAAAAGGAATATTACGATGTTGAATTCCTTGAAAAACAGAAGCAAAATAAAAAAAGTTTTGCTCAGAAAATATTTCATGACTTTATTCAAGAGTTTGACAATTCAGAATATTCAGTAAATCATCAAGACAATAAGCTGGAGATTTATAGTATTCGTAATGAGTTTACTATAAACCTTCTTACAGACATTGAAACAAAACCTAAAGAACCTTTAATTTTTAAAATAAGAAAAACTGAAAATGAAACTAAAAAACGTATTGAATATTTAATGCGACCCAATAATATCTCTCCGCTGCCAAAACCTGACTTTAACAGACTTTTGGAAAATCCTTATAAAGGAATGGACTTATTGGATATTGAGATTGTAGAACAACAAAAAAACATTGATTTTATGAAAAAATATATTACTGACACATTTGACTATAATGATTATAGCTTTTATTGTGAAAATCAAACATATAAAAAATCGTTAGGTGAATTTGACACAATAAAGGAATTAAAGAAACAAATACTATAAGAATAATTGCCGAAACGCTAACATGCGGTTAAATTTAGCAGGCTGTTATGGGCAACTTGACACGAATAACAATGTTCAAACATTTTAGCGGTTTGACAATAATTGCAAGCAAAAGCCCGCCAAATCCAACATTAAACCGTTACCGCTAATAAGTACAAAGACTTCAACTTTGACAATTTCAAGCAACTCGACTTCATGTTTTTCGTATCGATTTTAAGAAATAAATTTAACGTTTTGACAATTTTGTAACATTCTGCTTAAACATTGCATTGGTTGACTCATAAAAAATATTTTTTCACAGACACAAGAACTCATCACTTGTTGACAGTTAAGAGCTTTGACAAAATTAACTCAAGGCGGTGCGGTGGGCTGTCCACGAACGGCTTTAGCCCTCACTGCCTGCTCCGCATAAGCGGAGAACACCATAAAAAAGATAAAATAAAGATATGAGTATCTGTGCGAACTACATTCAGATAGTAATCGGGAAGAATTTGGGCAAATTATACACGGTGTTACAACAAAGCTATCAGATAACAACACCTACGCAAATAGCAAGCAGATATATGCAACTTGAATAATAAAATGGAAACAATTTAATATAACTTACTCCTTTTTAATAAGTACGAATGCAAAACTTCATTAAAAGAATTATTTATATCGGCTTCTACAAGGTCAATTTTATATTGTCCGCATCGCGATTTTAAGTTTTGTAAATAATTACTCATAGCTTTAACATAGTCGTTGCGCACGTTGTTAGGATTAAGTTTCATTTCTACGCCGGTTTCCATATCAATAAAGCGATAAGGACGATTTCCAAACGAAAAATCCTGCTCTAGTTTTTTATCAGTAACATTAAATAAAATTACTTCATGATTTTTGTGTCTTAAATGCTGAAGTGCCGAAAAAATTTCGTCGGGTTGTTCACTGCTAATCATATCGCTAAAAATAACAATTAGTGAACGCTTATGTGTGTTTTCTGCAATTGCGTGAAGCGATTTTGCTGCCGATGTTGTTCTTTTTAATGATTCAAAACCGGGACTTATTAGTTTTTGTAACTCTGCAAATAATAATTTTGAATGTACAAGCGATAATTTACTTGGAGTATGTAAATCAATATCGTTGTTAAAAGTAGCTAATCCTACTGCATCGCGTTGATTACGCAACAATTGAATTAGAGATGCGGCACAAACGACTGAAAACCCAAGTTTCGATATTTTTTTATTTTCTTTATATGGAAACATCATAGAAGAAGATGTGTCTATCAAAATATAACTTCTTAAGTTAGTTTCCTCTTCGTATTTTTTAACAAAAAGTTTATCGGTTTTCCCATAAAGCTTCCAATCTACATGCCTTGTGCTTTCACCCGAATTATAAATACGATGTTCGGCAAACTCAACCGAAAACCCATGAAAAGGACTTTGATGTAAACCAGTAATAAAACCCTCAACAACAAGTTTAGCAATAATTTCGAGGTTGTTAAACTCATTAATATTTTCAAGTTTTAACGAATAATTTGCGTTTTGCATTGCTACAAAGTTAATTTAATCTCAAAAAATCGAAAAAAAACAATTAAAATTTTATAAAATTGCACAATATATTAAAATTTATTAATTTTATACGTTTATTAGGTAAAATTAATTAACCCAAATTGAAGAAAAGTAAATTCACATATAAAGAATTTGAAAAGCTAATAAAATCAGCTAAATATCAATTTATTTTAAAAACCGAAGCATCAGTTTATTTCATAACTGTAGCTGGTTATGAGTCATTTAACGAAAATGGTTTTGTTGCACATAACGAATCAAAAGGGACTATAGATATTGTATCTTTTTCTGATATTTTAGAAGTAACAGTTGATAGTAAAAAATATTTTTATTGAAAATAATAAAAAATATTTATAAATAATTGTTTTATAATAAAAAAAGACTTATCTTTGTACGAATTTTTAATCAATTTAATTTAAAAAGTAATTATGAACATTTTTGTTGGAAGTCTTCCTTTTAGTGTAAAGGAAACTGAGTTAAAAGAATTTTTTGAAGAATATGGTGAAGTAACATCTGTGAAGATCATTACCGACAAATTCTCAGGAAGAAGTAAAGGTTTTGGGTTTATTGAAATGACTGATGACGAATCAGCTCAAAAAGCAATCAATGAACTAAACGGTTCCGAATTAGGTGGCCGTAAAATTGTTGTTAACAAAGCAGAAGAGAAAAAAGAAAGAGGCGAATATAGAGGCGGTGGAAACCGCGGGGGTAGCGGTGGCGGATACAACCGTGAAGGTGGAAATCGCAGATTTTAATTTCTGAAACTTTTATTTAAAACCTCATCCGAAACGATGAGGTTTTTTTATTTTAATTGGTGTTAGTCTATAAACTCAGTGTCTGATTCATAATGTTCGAGTTTGAGGCTTGCGAAGTTTTGAAAACCTCACTGCCTTCGTTTGTGTCTTCACAAACGATTTGCAATCTCTTTTTGAGCATATAATATGCACGCTTTGTTTGTGAGGACACAAACAATGGCGGAATGTAAATGACTGTTTTCAAAACGAGCATAACGCAGTCAGCGGACTTTATAGACAGACTCTAATTAGAGTTTGTCTATAGAGTCAGTGTCTGATTCATAATGTTCGAGTTCAAGGCATTCGAAATTTTTAAATATCAGGAGTTTACTGTAGTAAATGACTGATTTTAAAAATGAGAATAACGTAGAAATCGGACATTATGGACAGACACTAATTATTGTATTTTAGCAACAATAGCATTGATTATACTTAAAATAATATAAATTAATATAATTAAAGGCATCAATACAATTAGTGGAATAGCAATTATTTGAAATAAAATAATTAGCATTAAAATAGTTGATAGAAAAATGTATTGAATTAAATTTTCGTTCATTGATAAATTTTTAAATTTAAGTGCAAACATTGGAATTGGGCTAACTAAAAGGAAACACTCGATAAATATAAGAGGGATTAAAAATTTCAAATTTAAAATAATAAAAAAGTATTTAATACTGCCTGCATAAGCCATAACCATTGGCAAAGATGCGATTAATATAGCATTTGCTGGAGTAGGCAAACCAATAAAAGAAGATATCTGTCTTGTATCAATATTAAATTTAGCTAAACGCAATGCCGAAAAAACCACTAATAAAAAAGGAAAAAAGAGAATTAGCAGGTCTAATTTACTTGTATTTCCTGAAGGTTCATTAATAAGTAATACTGATTTTAAAAGGTTATAAATAATAAAAGCAGGTGCGACTCCAAAACTTATTAAATCGGCTAATGAATCTAATTCCTTCCCCAAAAGTGAATATGCTTTTAATAATCGGGCAAAAAAACCATCAAAAAAATCGAAAAAAACTGCTGCTAAAATTAATAAAGCTGCTAGTATAGGAAACCCTTCAACCGATGCGACAATTGATAAAGTTCCTGACAATACATTTAAACAAGTGATAAAATTTGGAATATGTTTAATTGGACTCATTTCTAATTAAAATAAAAATTTAAATATTTACAATAAATCGGACAAAAATAAGTTTATTTAAGTTGATTTTATTAAATTTAAAAAATAATTATTTTTACTTTTTATTATTCAAAAACTAAACATGCTTAAAATAGTTGGTATATGTGTTGTATTACAGATGCTTATATTAAGTGCTTTTTCTCAAGCTCCAAAATATAGCAATGAGTTTTTATCGGTTGGAGTTGGAGCACGTTCTTTAGCTATGGCAAATTCAACAGTTGTATCAGTTAACGATGTAACTTCAGGATATTGGAATCCTTCGGGCTTATTAAACCTCGAAAATAACTTGAATTTAGGTTTAATGCACTCCGAATACTTTGCGGGCATTGCAAAATACGATTTTGGAGCTGTTGCTATAAAGAACACAGATTCTTCCGCTTTTGGTTTTACATTAATCAGGTTTGGAGTTGATGATATTCCTAATACTTTAGATTTAATTGATGCTCAGGGAAATATTCATTACGACCGAATTTCAAGTTTTTCAATAGCCGATTATGCATTTATGTTTAGTTATGCCAGAAAATCAAAGATTCAGGGCTTAAGATACGGCGCTAATGCTAAAATAATAAGAAGAATAGCTGGTAAATTTGCATCGGCATGGGGATTTGGACTTGATGCTGGCGCACAATACGATAAAGGGAAATGGTCGTTTGGAGCAATGGCTCGCGATATAACTTCTACTTTTAATGCTTGGAAATACAATACTTCTACTTTTGAAGATGTCTTTAATAAAACCAATAACGAAATCCCTAAAAATGGTCTCGAAATAACTGTTCCTAAAATTATAATCGGAACCGCTTACCATTTTAATATTTATAAGAAAATTGACGGATTAGCCGAATTTAATGGTGATTTTACTTTCGACCGTAAGCGTAATGTTGTAATAAAATCAGACATCGTTAGTATAGACCCACATTTTGGAGTTGAATTTTCTTATAATAAATTGGTTTATTTACGTGCCGGAGTTGGCAATATTCAAAAAGTCCCAAACATTAATGGCATAAACGAAACTACATTTCAGCCAAATATTGGAATTGGTATCAGATATAAAAGATTTGGACTTGATTACGCTTTAACTGATATTGGCGACCAATCAATTGCTCTATATTCCAATGTGTTTTCGGTTTATTATAGCTTAAACAAAAAGTAAAAAAACTGTATTATACTGTAAATCGGATAAATTTCCGCATCAATTCACAGTTTAACCTTAAAAAGTGCCGTAGGCACGACATATTGGTAGAAATAATGATTCCCATGAAACCAAGTGCTGTAGGCACGACATATAATTTCGCCCCCCGAAGTAAATTCGCATTGGCGTCAAGTTAAGGATTGAATTTATGGGCTAAAGCCCGCATCAAATGTGGCATTCAAACCCCCGACATAAATGTAGGGTTTATTAATTA
>MENF01000088.1 GCA_001769035.1 Bacteroidetes bacterium GWA2_32_17 | reverse complement strand
TGGACAGACACTATTTAAACACATAAATTTTAATTACAAACACACACCCTCTCCTTTGGAGAGGGGGCAGGAGGTGAGGTTGCACACAACTTTTTACTTAAATAAATCATAACCAATCTGCGTAAATCAGCATCAAAAATAACAACATGCAAAAATAATCAGCATCCTAATTTTTTCGTTTTATGCCCTCGAAAAGATTCTTCGCTAATCACTCAGAATGACAAGGGAGAATGGTGTTGTTCATTTATACAAGGAATAACATCATAATCAATCTGCGTAAATCAGTGTCAAAAAAAACAAAAACAAAAATTCCAGTATTGATAATAAATTTAATATCTTTGCCAATATTATGTGCCATAAATGTGATATTATTCACACAATTAGCACAATTAATGTGATTATATGAATATTAAAAGAGATATATTAAAAAAACTAGTTACATGGAAATCATCACCAAACCGTAAACCTTTAATTTTACAAGGAGCACGCCAGGTTGGCAAAACATGGTTATTAAAGAATTTCGGGCTTAATAGCTTTAAAAGCGTAGCTTATTTTAATTTTGACGAGCAAACTGATTTAAAACAATTTTTTACTAACACAAAGGATGTTAAAAGAATAATTCAAAATTTATCATTAATTCATGGTAAAGCCATCAAGCCACACGAAACCCTTATTATTTTCGATGAAATTCAGGAATGTAATGAAGCGTTAAATACATTAAAATATTTTCATGAAAATGCTTCGGAATATTTATTAGTTTGTGCAGGTTCTTTGTTAGGTGTAGCACTTTCCAGAGGAAAGTCTTTCCCTGTTGGGAAGGTAGAGTTTATGACTCTTTACCCTCTTACATTTTCTGAATTTTTGCTTGTAGCAGAACCTAACTTATATAAGTATGTTAAAAACATAAAAGTAATAGAACCAATACCAGACATATTTTTTAATAGGTTAATTGAACTATTTAAAATGTATTTTATAACCGGTGGTATGCCCGAAGCGGTTGTTTCACTGCTCGAAAAACAAGATGTAGAACTAACCCAAAAAGTTTTAAAAGACATTATTATTGCCTATAATTTAGATTTTTCTAAACATGTTGAAAATAAAGATATACCTAAAATTAGCTTTATTTGGTCGTCAATTCCTTCGCAGCTTGCCCGTGAAAACAAAAAATTTTTATATCAATCAGTTAAACATGGTGCAAGAGCACGCGAATACGAAGATTCATTATTGTGGCTGGTTAATGCAGGGTTAATATACAAAATATTCAGGTGTACAAAACCTTCGTTACCAATATCAGCTTACGATGATGTTACTTCATTTAAAGTTTATTTGCTTGATGTTGGATTATTAAGAAGACATTCACTTATAGACCCAATAGCAGTTAAAGAAGGTAATCGTCTTTTTGTAGAATTTAAAGGTGCACTTAGCGAAAATTATATATTACAAAGTATTGTTACACAATTTGAAACTCTACCAAGATATTGGACTTCTGATAGTAAAGCCGAAATAGATTTTATAATACAATATAAAAATGATATTATCCCTATAGAAGTTAAATCTGACAACAACGTACAAGGAAAAAGTCTAACATTTTACAACAAGCAATTTAAGCCATCATTAAGAATTCGTTATTCATTAAAGAACTTAAAACACGAAGAAGGATTGGTAAACATCCCTTTATTTATGGCAGACTTTACAAAAAAGTTAATTGATATTACAAAAAATAAAATTTAATTATTTGTAACATTACCGCCGAAGTTGTAATATGTGTTGAAGCAAAGTCGGTTGTTTGCCCTTGTGTAACTTGCAAAAGCCATTCAATACTTTCGGTTAATTCTGTAGCAACAAAACATTTAGAAGCTTATGGGATTTATGTAGGAAATCCTGCAATTAAAATTCGGGTAAGAACAATAAACAAATAACAAAATACAGCATTAACCGTATTTTCTCTATTTAGTGTCTGTCTATAAAGTCAGTGTCTGATTCATAATGTTCGAGTTCAAGGCATTCGAAGTATTAAAAAATCAGGAGTTTACTGTAGTAAATGACTGTTTTTTAATACGAGAATAACGCAAAAATCGGACATTATGGACAGACACTATTTAAACACATAAATTTTAATTACAAACACACACACCCTCTCCTTTGGAGAGGGGGCAGGGGGTGAGGTTGCACACAACTTTTTACTTAAATAAATCATAACCAATCTGCGTAAATCAGCATCAAAAATAACAACATGCAAAAATAATCAGCGTCCTAATTTTTTCGTTTTATGCCCTCGAAAAGATTCTTCGCTAATCACTCAGAATGACAAGGGAGAATGGTGTTGTTCCGTTATACTAGGAATAACATCATAATCAATCAGCGTAAATCAGCGTCTAAAAAAAATTCCAAATACCAAAAACCCGAAACCTCAAACCCGAAACCTCAAACTTTAAACTAATTACAAATCAGCGTCTAAAAAAATAACAAACATCGAATATTGATTAACGAAAAATTATTACACATCCTGACAGGTTACGAAGTTCCTGTCAGGTCGTATATTTAATAACGAACATCGAACAAATCATAATCAATCAGCGTAAATCAGCGTCAATATTTTTCTTTTGTTTTTTCAGCGTCAATATTTTTTCAAATACTTCTAAGTATTTATCAGTAATAATTCCCCACTGATAATCATCCCTTATCTTATTCAAATTATTCGAAATTGCTTTATCTGTTTTATCATTTTTAGCGGAAAAATTATATAAAATTAAAGAAAGTGAACTTTCCGAGTTAAAATAAATGGCATTATTTTCTAAAATTTCACGATGAAACAAATTATCGTGTGCAATAATAAAAGACTGTGCAGCCATGGCTTCTAACAACGAAGGATTTGTTCCGCCTACGGTATGTCCGTGAATACATGCCAGTGAGAAATGCCGAAGGTTTGACAACTGAGTTGAATTATAAAGTCGGTTAATAAAAACAATGTCTTTTTCATTTGGATATTTCCGTGAGAGTCGCGGAAAATTTGTAACAACACACAATTTATTTATATTGCCGGAGTTTTTCCATGCAGAAACTATAAATTCAATTTGATTTTCGGGCTCATCACGGGCAACAACCAAAAAGTAGTTGTATTTTGTTAATCCAAATGAAACAATAATTGACTCATCAAAATGTAGAGGAATTTCGGCACCATAAGAAATTAGAGCAGGAACTACTTTGTATTTATTGTTATAATATTTCTGAATAATAGAATGGTCGGCAACAATGGTGTCAGAATATTTAACTGCAATTTTTTCGAACCATTTCAAAAGTTTTTTAGTTATAAAATTATATTTTGCTCTTTGCCACTCATAACCATCCATGTTGGTTATTGCTTTTGTATAATGTTTATTAAGAAGTGCAATTGCAATTGCTGAAGTTCCATATCCGCAAAAAAGGGCAACATCTACACTTTGTTTTATAGCATATTTATAGCAATAATAATCGTAGAAAAAATGTGCTGCTCCGCCTAAAATATTTTCATGGCAAGGGAGTTTAACAATGCTCACATTTTTAAATGTTTTTTCTAAATATAGATGGAATGAAGGGTTAAACACAGTTACTATGTGACCACGTTCGGCTAATCGAACAGAAAGTTGTTCGGCAAATTGTTCAAATCCTCCGTAATTATTAGGAATTCCACGAGTACCGATAATTGCAATTTTCATGCAGATTTAATTTTTTTAATAAAAACCGACCAAAACCATAAAAAAGGGCGTAGTGGGTAATACATAAAAAATAAACTATCGGGTAAAGGCAGTGTTTTCCAGTCGAGGTAATTTGTGCCAGGTGCTTTTATGCAAGAAACAAAATGGTTTAATCCCGATTTTAATCTAACAATATAAAAAAATCTTCTAACTCTTTCCAATGTTCGTTCGTGGAGTTTTTCTTCTGGGGTTTGAATAGTTTTAATTGCAATAAAAATTAATTTTTGTGAATAAACTTTTGGTTTTAATGTAGATGGCATTGGAGTATTGAAAAGTAACTCTGACAACACAAGACTTTGGTTTATCATTCTTTCAGCTCTGAACAAAACAGTTAATTTGTTAAAATAATCGAAATCGAAAATTAAATTTCTTCGAAATAATTCATCAATATCTTTTAACCAAAAAAGTTTATACCATCGGTGCATCGAACCATGAACTATAAGATAATGTAATAGAAGTTCCGGTTTAATAACGGGAAATTGTTTTGTTGGTTGTAACGATTCAAAAAAAAGATTTTCGGAATATAAAAATAAGGAAGGTGGTGTAACTAATTTCCAGTGTATTTCGACTAATAGACCTGTTTTCTGATGTTTAAAATAATAATGATGAATTAATGTTATATGAGCTTTTTTTTGTCGTGGACTAAGAGCAAAATCGGGCTTAATTTGTTTGTATCCTTCATTAATCATCAAAGTTGATACAGCATCTAAATCTTTAGCATAAACAAGAAAATCAAGATCCATGGAGTTACGCATTCCTGAATTGTTATATAGCTGATATGCTAAAGCAGGTCCTTTAATTGGTACATTTTTAATTTCATTAACGGTAAAAAGATTTTGAAGACGTAACATTTCTCCAGCAAGCCATAACATTCGCTGGGTATTTACTTTTTGAGTTTCGTTAATCAGTTTTTGAATTTCAACAGGAAAAAATCCGGAATTATGCAAACCAAATTGATAAATATATGGAATAACACGATGGCGTTTTACGAGTTGTAAAAATGTTTCCCAGTTAAAGTTTACAATTAAATCTTTAGCCTTCCACCTTTCACTTCCACAACATATCAACAACAATTTAAGTTCAGGAGGGTAGTTTTCAATTATGTTATTTAATTTTTCCACAAACAAAGTTAACACATTCTCAATCAAACAACAATACATATAAAGCAATTTATTTTCAAAAGTTTAATAACAATAATTAATATGTGATGTTTCGCAAATTTTTAAGCTAAAATGTTTACCAGTGCTGACAACTTTGTAAATCATTGAAATTCATTTATTTTAAATTAAAAATGTCAGAGACAAATAAAATACTCACTCGCAGGATGCGAACGAGAGCAGAGTTGTTTATTGGTTTTCTTTGTTGGAGTTTCTCAAACAAAGGCGAAAAGGTTAATTTTTTTCAATAGTTTTAACCGAAGCGGTGCGGTGGGCTGTCCACGAAGTGTGCGAACTACATTCCGACAGCTATCGGAATTAGGGTTTATTGAGAACGGTGTTACAAGAAATTTTCGCCCTTGTTTGTGTCCTCACAAACAAGGTATGCGTATTATATATTTAAAAAGAGAACCAATTGTTATCGGTTGCAAAAGGTTTGTGCGGACACAAACGAAGGCAGTGGGTTTTTTGTTTCTTTTTTGGTGCTTGCCCTGAGCTTGCCGAAGGAGTGAAAAAAGAAAAGAAATAAAAAACCAAAGAGTTATTAACAGTTTGAATTGATAAATGAATATTTTTTGCTCTTTTATGCGTAACATCAGTTAATATATCTGAATTTCGATTATTTATATTATTTTAGCGATTATTTTTTATTTATTATTTGCAAGAAAACGTCAAGTTCTTCGTTATGCTCGTAGCAAAAATTACTCATTCCGTTTAGACGGAACTTCGTGTTTTTGTTACTTCGCATGCCTTGACTATGACATTTTTATGAGCAAACACAGAGTTTTCTTGAAGACACTATTTATGAGCAAATTGTTAATTTTTGTTTTATTGATATTTGTTACAAATCAATCTTTTTCTCAAATTATTCCAGCATCTGAATTAACGTTTGAATATTTTCCATTATTAAAAGGTAAAAACGTTGCAGTAGTTGCAAACCAAACTTCTATGGTGGAAAACACACATTTAATTGACACATTAATTTCTTCAGGAATATGTGTAAAAAAAATATTTTGTCCCGAACATGGTTTTCGCGGCAATGCCGATGCGGGTGAAGTTATTCAATCGTCAAAAGACGAAAAAACAGGATTACAAATTATTTCGCTTTACAACAAAAACAAAAAACCTTATCCGTCAGATTTGCAAGGAATTGATATAGTTGTTTTTGATATTCAAGATGTTGGAGTACGATTTTATACTTTTATCTCTACCCTTCATTATGTTATGGAAGCATGTGCCGAAAACAATGTGCAATTGTTAATATTAGACCGTCCAAATCCAAATGCTCGTTATGTAGATGGACCTGTACTAAATATAAAATATCGCTCATTTGTTGGTTTGCACCCGATACCAATAGTTTACGGAATGACAATTGCCGAATATGCACAAATGATTAATGGTGAGGGATGGCTTGCAAAAAAAAATAAGTGTAATATTCAAATTGTTAAGTGTAAAAATTATTCACACAATTTACTTTATAATCTCACAATAAAACCTTCGCCAAATTTGCCAAATATGCGTTCAGTTTATCTTTATCCGAGCCTTGGTTTATTCGAAGGAACATGTATTAGTGTTGGAAGAGGGACTGATTATCCTTTTCAGGTTATTGGAAATCCGTTAATTAACTCATCATATTTTTGTTTTGTACCCCAAAATAAAACCGGGGCGAAAAACTTAATTTTTCAAAATCAAAAATGTTACGGTTTTGATTTACGCCAATCAACCGATACAATTTTTACATTAAAATATTTAATTAAAATTTATAATTTATACCCTGATAAAGAATCTTTTTTTAATTCATTTTTTCAGAAGTTAATAGGAAACGATAACACAATTTTAATGATTAAAGAAGGAAAAACCGAAGAACAAATTAAAAATAGTTGGCAACCAGAACTAAAAATTTTTAACGAAATAAGAAAAAAATATCTTTTATATTCCGATTAATCAATTAATGAAAATAAAATATATAATTCTATTATATAAAACAAGGAACAATCTCTGTTAGTTATCATTATCTCTTACCGCCTTGGTTCATATCCTCACGAAACAATTTACACTATTCCTCAAACATCCTAACATTAACCACAAACAATTAACTTCCCAACCAATAAACTTTTTCAAACTTCCTTTAAAATTTTGCACATAATTTGATAATTTATTTTGCTTATTTCATCAAAATATTAACTTTACATAAAAAAATAATAAAATGAGAACAATTAAAGTATTAATAATTATAACATTAACTAGCGTTTTAACTTACAGCTTTATATCGAATAATCAAAATAAAGCAATGAATAATAGCTATAAATTTGAACAAAAACAAAAGGTACAAATTGGAACTGCTGTTGGTAACAAAGCACCGGAGCTCAAGTATAAAAATCCTGACGGTAAAGAAATTGCTTTAAGTTCGCTAAAAGGACAAATGGTTTTAATAGATTTTTGGGCTTCGTGGTGCGGTCCATGTCGTCGCGAAAATCCTAATGTTGTTGCCGCTTACAATAAATACAAAGATAAAAAATATAAAAATGGAAAAGGTTTTACAATTTATAGCGTTTCGCTTGATAAAAGTGCTGATAGCTGGAAAAATGCAATTCTTCAGGATAGATTAGTGTGGACAAACCATGTTAGCGATTTAGGTTATTGGAATTCTGATGCTGCCAAAATTTATGGTGTGCAATCTATTCCTACAAACTGGCTAATTAATGGCAATGGCATTATAGTTGCAAAAGATTTAAGAGGCTCAGCTTTAGAACAGGCGCTTGAAGCACTAATTAAAGAAAAATAAAATGTCTTTTACTTACGAATACCCACGTCCGGCATTGTGTGTGGATATTATTGTTTTACTTAAAACTTTAAATCAAACATTTATACTTCTTATTCAACGAAAACATCAACCATTTCAAAATTGTTGGGCTTTGCCTGGTGGTTTTATCGAAATGAACGAAACACTTGAACAGTCAGCATTACGAGAACTAAATGAAGAAACGGGGATAAAAATAAATTCTCTTATACAATTTGCGACTTATGGAAATCCCGGTCGCGACCCAAGAGGAAGAACTGTTTCAGTTGTATATTACACATTGTTAGTGAAAAAAATTGAAGTAAAAGCTGGCGACGATGCATCTAAAGCAAAATGGTTTAGTATTTCGGAAATGCCACCTTTAGCTTTCGACCACAATAAAATTATAGGAGATTTCTTAAAAACTCAAAGTGTAAAACAATAGATTTAAGGGGAATTGAAAATGCAATTATACTTTGCACTGGGTTCACCACGTTGGATAATATGTTGGATAACGATATATGAACTTATAAAATATATCCTACGTGGTAAATTCTTACATTTGGGATTCAGGTAAAATGTATAAGGGTAGTGTATAACCCGCAGAACCCAAGTTCCAAGAATCCAAGCCCCAAATTTCAAGAACCAAGATTTACGCTGCGAGCCATCTTGGGATTTGGAGTTTGGAATTTGAGATTTTGGGCTATACCTTATACCTCTATCCCTTCTTGTATTCATGAAATATTAAAATTTATATCGTTTACAGTATAGGAAATGTATTCCGAGGAAAAAAGAAATCTCAAGGCAATATACAATCTTTGTAAAATTTTACTGAAAATTAAATAATAATAATCTGCTATATCTGTGGCAATAATTTGTTTTAAAACTTTCTATATTTGATAAATTGTTAATAAATTTTAAAATTCGTGAAAAAAATTCCATTAAAGCTCGCTTCTGAATTAATAAAAAAAGCCGATTTGTATAATTGCATTGACTTTATTAACGACGACCCAATTCAAATTCCACATAGTTTTACAAAAAAAGAAGACATTGAAATTTCGGGATTTTTATCGGCTGCAATAGCTTGGGGAAATCGGAAATCTATTATAAAAAATGCGAAGCGATTAATGAGTATAATGGATAATTCCCCATATCAATTTGTTACTCAAGCTAACGAAAAAGAATTAATTCCTATTACCAAATTTGTTCATCGAACATTTAATGGCGACGATTGTTTAGGTTTTATTTATTCGTTAAAACAAATTTACAATGAACAAGGCGGATTAGAAGAAGTTTTTACAACTAACTATAAAACAAATTGTTCTATTGAAGAATCAATAATTTATTTTCGTAAAGTATTTATGAAAAATATTGAACTCCATAGAACAGGAAAGCATGTTTCTGATGTTGCCAGAGGTTCGGCTGCAAAACGAATTAACATGTTTTTAAGATGGATGGTTCGTAATGATAATAAAGGTGTGGATTTTGGTTTGTGGAAAAATATTTCAATGTCTGCTCTAAAAATTCCGTTAGATGTGCATACTGGTAACGTATCGCGAAAACTTGGATTATTAGAACGAAAACAAAACGATTGGAAAGCCGTTTGTGAGCTTACTCAAAATCTTTCTGAAATTAATCCAACCGACCCCATTTTATTAGATTTTGCTTTGTTTGGAATTGGGGTTTATGAGCACATATAAAGAATCTGTCTATAATATTGTAGAGTCCAGTCTAAAAAGTAATCAAAGTCGTGAAATTCTGAAAATCAGTTTTACCCCTGCTCCCGCTTTAATTGCGGGACAAGCTCTGAAGGGAGTCTGATTTTCAGCAATTTCTCCCGCTTATGCGGGAGTTAAAAATTGCTGAAAAATGAAAAACGACCTTTTTAGAACAGACCCATTGTAACGGATTTTACATTAACATTTCGAGTATTATCAAGGGTTTTCGCAAATATTATTAGTTTATGTAGCAACTTGAAATAAATTTATAATTATGATTAAT
>MENF01000087.1 GCA_001769035.1 Bacteroidetes bacterium GWA2_32_17 | reverse complement strand
CGGCTATTATTGCCTCTTTTTTGATGTTTTGTCTGTCCATTTGTCTACAAATTTACTGTAAAGCTATTTCAGGACGAGACAGAATTGCATTGCTCAAACTCGAACATTATAGTTTAGACTTAAATTATTTTGTTTGGGGATTTAGAAAAATTAAATTTTGTAATTCAAAACAAATTGAAATGAAATAGAATAAATTTTCTACTATTATACCCAACAGGAATTACGCGACTTGTCGGGTGATTAGTTCAAAATTAAACTTTAACGTAACTCAATTTTACCATATTAGTTCTGCCTTTTTCCTTTAAAGGTGTGCTGCCGGTATGAACAACGATATCTTCATTTTTAAGTAATCCTTTTTCTATCAGAAATTTAACGGAAAAATTTATTGCATCGTCAATATTATTATAACTATCGGCATAAAAGACTGTGATACCCCAAACTAAAGATGATTTTGAAACCAATTCGGGATTATTAGTAAATGCAAATATTTTTGCTTTAGGTCGGTGTGCCGCAATTTGAAATGCTGTGTAACCAGAATGTGTAAAAGTAATTATTGCTTTAGCGTTTGTTTGTTCTGCTAAACGGCATGCCGAATTACAAATTGAATCATATAAAAATGTACGGGACATTTCTTTTGGTGCATTATCTCTATTAAAATTATAAGCATGGGCTTCGGTGTAATTTATAATGTTTTCCATTGCTTTAATTGTCTCAATGGGAAATTTTCCGGTTGAGGTTTCACCGCTTAACATTAAGCAATCGGCACCATCTAAAACTGCGTTTGCACAATCGGTGGCTTCGGCGCGTGTTGGACGGAATGCTGTTATCATACTTTCAAGCATTTGGGTTGCAATAATTACAGGTTTTGATTGCTCAATACATTTTTTAACAATATTTTTCTGTATAAGTGGAACTTGAACAAATGCAACTTCAACTCCCAAATCGCCACGGGCAATCATAACCGCATCAGTAACATCAATAATATTGCCAATTTCAGCAACAGCTTCGGGCTTTTCAATTTTTGCAATTACTAATGCGTGTTTTTTCTTTTTGCGGATAATTTCTTTTAATTCAACAATGTCGGTAACTGTTCTAACAAATGATAGTGCAACCCAGTCAACATTATGCTCAAGAGCAAAATCCAAATCTTTTAAATCCTTTTCGGTAAGGCATGGTAACGATACTTTTGTGTTTGGTAAGTTCACCCCTTTATGCGATGAGAGTATGCCACCATTTATAACAATTGTTTTAACTGTATCATTGTGATTTGTTTCAACAACTCGAAGTTTAATTTTACCGTCGTCAATTAAAATTTCATCATTTACAGCAACATCCTGCGAAAATTTTTTATATGTTAAATATGCTTGCTCCTTTGTTCCAATACATTCTGTTGTAACAATGTTAAAAGCAGTTCCATCTTCGAGCAACACTCCATTATTTTCCATTTCACCAACTCTTAATTTTGGTCCCTGTAAGTCGGCAAGAATGGCAACATTCAAATTCATTTCTTTATTTAATTCCCGTATTGTGTTAATTGTTTTTAAATGTTCTTCGTGTTTACCATGCGAAAAGTTTAAACGGCAAACATCTAAGCCAGCTTCAAACATTTTTTTTAATGTTTCTTTTGCCGAAGATGCCGGACCCATTGTTGCTATTATTTTTGTTCTTGATATTGTTGGTTTCATCTGTTTATATTTTTTAATTTATTGATACTCAATTTTTTATGTTTTCAGATTGATGTAGATTGAAGAAGATTGATAAGATTGAGAGCGTCCCAACCTTTTTCAATCTTGTTTTTTTCAATCTTTCCAATCCTTTCAATCTTTTTTCAATCTTGTCTTTTCAATCGGCTAAAATACAAAAAAAGTTCAAAACTTGCAATATTTTTTAAGTGATGTTTATTTTTATACAAGCCCAATAACTTAATACCCCAGTAACTTAATAACTTAATACCCCAGTAACTTAATTTCCTAAATAATAAAAAATATTTCTTACCTTGCAATCATTATCAAATATTTAAAATTATGAAAAAAATAATGTTTAGTTTTTATTTGTTTGCTTTTATAGCAATGCCTTTTTGTAGTATAGGACAAGCTGCCGGTAATTGGTATTATAACCAATCTAAATCGGGTAAATCAATTGATTATTCCGGTTCAATTAATAATGCCAACGAAGCATATAATTACCGTCAACCACAGCAACAGGCAGCATATTACCCTGTTTATTCATCAAACGATACATCATTTACTGTTGAAGCAAAAGTAATGATGAATGTAAAAGCCGATGAATATGTTATTATTTTTGCAACATCACAGGTTGGCGAAACAATAGAGAATTGCCACGATGTTATAAACAAACGCCTTGATAATTTTATAAATTCTGTTTTACCGCTTGGAGTAAAAAAAGAAGATGTTTTTATTGACTTCATTTCGCAGTTTCCTATTTTTGAAGTTGAAGTTGAGAAAAAATTGTTTAGCAAAACATATAACGAAATACCAAAAGGTTTCGAGGTTCGTAAAAATATTCATCTGCGATATAAAGACTCAAAAATTGTTGAACAAATGTTAATTAAAGCATCGCAAAATGAAATTTATGACATAGTTAAAGTTGATTATGTTATCAATAACTCTCAAGCTGTATATGATTCGTTAAGAGCTACATGTGTTAGAATAATAAATGAAAAAGAAAAAGAATATAAAAAATTAGGTATAAAATACGATTCAAAATACCAGACTGTAAGAGATGATATTTCAAGTATATATCCATTAGATAGATATTCAACATTTACAGAATTTGTTAAATATACAGGTGATGTTACAAAACCCGGAAGCAAATCATTATCGCGTTCAAATGTGCCTGCACTTTATTATGATAAACAAGCATATACAGGATATGATTTAGTAATAAATCCAGCAGTTATTGAACCAGTTGTGCAATTTACCTGCAATTTAACTGTGAAGTATGTTTTGAAGAAACAATAGTTTTTTAAAAATTAAAGTTGTAATCAGTAATCAGTAATCAAGTAATCAGTGTAAATGTAGTATAGTGACTCGCTGCTTACTGCTTACTTTATTATAAAACAATATGATTGAACATATCATCCGTTGCCCCTGGTGCTTAAAAGATGAGCTTTACATTCGTTATCACGACGAAGAATGGGGAATAACTGTGCACGACGATAAAAAGCATTTTGAATTTTTAATTCTCGAAACATTTCAGGCAGGATTGAGTTGGCACACAATTTTAAAAAAACGTGAAAATTTCAGAAAAGCATTTGATGGATTTAATCCCGGGAAGGTAGCAAAATATGGCGAAAAGAAATTTCAATCGCTTATGCATAATGCCGGAATTATTCGTAACAAAATGAAAATTAATGCTTCAATTTCAAATGCTATAGCATTTATGGCAGTACAAAAGGAATTTGGAACATTTGATAAATATATTTGGGACTTTGTTAAAAATAAACAGGTAAAAAATAAATGGAAATCTGTTTCCGAAGTTCCTGCTAAAACTGAATTATCTGATAAAGTTAGTGCAAATATGAAAAAACGTGGCTTCAAATTCGTTGGTTCAACTACAATTTATGCCCATTTGCAGGCAATAGGTGTTGTTAATGACCATTTAGTTGGGTGTTTTAGGTATAAATAAAAATAATGAGTTAGTCTTTTCCCTGCTTAAAAGTCATTGTTCCTTTACCCGATTCAGAAGAATAAGGAAATATAGATGTTCCTTCATATTTAACAATTATTTCTTTATTCGTTAATTTATCAATAAAAAAAAGAAAATCAGGACAGTAAGTGCCTGAGTATGCATATTCAGAATTATTTACCCCACTTGTTATATAAATAATTTTTTCAGAAAAAATTCTGAAAATAATTGCTTCTTTATTTTTTAACTCCAAATTTTTATCTTTATTATAAAAACTCCAATAGCCACTAATTTCTTTCCGGTAATCAAAAAAATTTTGAATAATTTTAAATGTATAATCTTTATTTATATTCCATTTTTCTGTATATGAATATGTTCCCGATGCAATGGTCCCGGCATCAGTTGTTGAATATACAACATCTACTTTGTTTTCATAATATGTAACCGATTCTGTAGTATCATTAAAAGTGTATATTGTTGTACCTGTAATTAATTCCCAATTTCCGGTAATTCTGGCTTTTCTTGAACGTAAAGAAAGAAACGGATCATTATCTCCTTTTTTACATGATGGAATTATTACAATAATAATAACAAGTAACAATAATAGCTTAATTATTTTCATAATGATAGTTGTATATAAAAAAATAATGTGCAAATATAATTAAATGTATAAAACAAGCTAAAAATTATTTGTCAGATAATAAAGAAGTGTATTTACTAAAGCTAAAATATAAAATAAATCATACCTTTGCACTATTAAATTAACGCAGTTAATATTTTTACTGATTTGTATATTTTAATGAGTATGTCCCGAATTGTAATAGAACACGGAACCGAAAACAGTAATTACTGGAAAGATATCTGGAATTATAAAGGTAGGCGAATCTTGCGAAGTGATTTTTAAATTGTTGCTTTCGAAATGCTCAATACTTATTATCAAATATGAAAAAAATACTAAGAATAATTTGGTTTAAAATTTTTGGAAGGATTGTTTTTCCTCTTATTAGAATCATTTACACTCCAACAGAACCGATATCAAGGAAATTACGGCTTATTGGAAAATTTCGGATACGAACGAAAGATGGAAAATTTTTTTACCTGTTCAACAATGCTTTTCATTTAGAAACAAATATTTTCTGGTTAGGAATAGATAATTATACATGGGAAAAAATGACACGCCAGATATGGATTGAATTTTGTAAATTCTCACACATAATTTTCGACATAGGTTCCAACTCCGGTATTTTTGCGGTGCTGGCTAAAGTTTACAATCCAAACTCAACAGTAATTGCTTTTGAACCGCAACCAAATATTTTTTATGTATTAAAAAAGAATAATGAAATCAATGGATTCGATATTCATTGCGAAAATATTGCACTTGCTAACAATGAAGGTGGCATGCCGTTTTATAATACCGGAGAAGCAGCTTTTACTACGGAAAACACAACAGCAGGCAGTCTGAATAAAGATTGGAGAACAGAGAATCAGAATTCCATTATAGTTGCTGTAAAGGAATTAAAAAATTATATTGAAGAAAATCAAATAAAAGGTATTGACCTGATTAAAATTGATGTAGAAACATTTGAATATGAAGTTTTATCAGGTTACGGAAAATATCTTCAGATACATAAACCAGTTGTAATCCTTGAAGTACAAGACAGAACTATTGGAAAAAACATAGAATCCTTGTTTGATGCTTCACTATATTCCTTTTTTAATATTGATGAAGATAGCGGTTTAATAAAGATTAATGATTTGGGAATGTCAGAAAAAAATCATAATTATCTATTGTGTCCTGAGTCGAAACTGGGTTTAATAGAAAAATATGTAATTGCAAAATAGCTTTACTTAATAAGAAAAAATGCAGTTTTATTGAAATGCAAAATAGTAAAATGAATTGGATTCAAAGTAAACTTGGAAAATATTTTAACGAAACTTTATTCAGGAATGCTTTTATACTCTGGTTTCTCCTTTTCCCTTTTGATGCCAATGTACTTCCTGTTTCAATTGGTTTTATAACCATTTATCCATATTTACTTCTTACTTTTTTTTTACTGGGATATTCTTTCTTAAGTAATCCAATGGAACAGTGTGAAAAGTCGGATAAATTTGTTATTGGGTTCTTTTTTTTATGGGTAATATATGCTCTTTGTTTTTACCCTTTTATTAAAGGGAAATCCTTCGCATATTATGAAATTCGAAGTTTATTATTGATGTCGGTTACTGTTTGGCTTTTGTTCCGTATAAAGTATTTATTTGGGAAAAAATATTTTTTTGAAATTCTTTATCAGCTCTCGTTATTCCTTTTTATAACATTAACAGCATTCGCCTTTTTTGAGTTTTTTACAGGAATCCATTTTAGTGGAAAACATACTGAAAAATTATGGGACCTTCCAGCAGAGATGTTTACTTATGCTCCTGTATTTTTATATGACAATCCGAATAATTTCCTTTCCTATTTTTTCGGATTAGCAATAATTATTATTTTAAGTGATTTCCAGTTAAACTATAAACCTTTTAAAATATTATTAATTATTTTAACTTTATTTTTCTTTTCTGTTGTTTCCGATTCAAAGTTCGGGAAAATAGCTGTATTTTTATTATTCTTGTCATTTATTATAAATAACATTATGCATATAAATGCCACTACTTTTAAAAAATATTTTTGGTGGTTTGCTGTTGTTTTTATAAGTTTATTGTTTTGTTTTACATCTAAATCTTTATATTTCGGACCTATGTGGGGAAATGAAGAACATTATTATGTAAAATCCATTAATCCGGTAAAAATTGAAAACAATCAGGTCGTATTTTATTCTTCCGATACACTTGTGAAGCATTTTGGAGAAAAGAATATTGCACGGTCATTGTTTGACTATCAGATGCAGAATACGATGTATTCAAATGAAATTCGGGGTAACTTGCTGAAGAATGGATTCTATTTATTTAAGAAATCCATGCTATTCGGAATTGGTCCCGGACAATACTGTTGGTATCATGAGCATAAATTAGTTCCATATCCTACTATAACTGTTACTAGTCCGCATGATGGTTTGATGGAAATTCTTAGCCAATACGGACTCCCAATTTTTATACCATATATTTTTATTTTTATTTTTTATTGGTTCAAAACATACCGAAATCGCAAGAGTAACTGGAATTATTTTATTATTATAACAATTTGTTATTTGTTGTTTATCATTATTTCAGATATGCCTTCTGCTTTCTTGAATTTGAATATAGGATGGATATTAATTCCTGTTCTGCTTATTTCTTCCTATCAATTACAGAAAGAAAATAATGTCTGAACTGAAAAAACCATATTATAAAAATTTCATTTTACTTTTTACTGGAAATTCTATCAGCCAGATAGTTCCTTTTTTACTTGCTCCTGTTATTGGCAGAATTTTTTCTCCGCAGCAGTTAGCAGTACAGGAAAATTTTTTGGCAATGGTTTCTCTTATATCAGTAATTGTGGCAGGAAGGTATGAAATTGCACTTGTTCTTCCTAAAATCCAGAAAAGAGCAAACAATTTGTTTGTTCTTGCACTACTGATTACCATTTGCATTTCTCTTTTGTCACTTCTGACTATGATTTTTCCGAATGAAATTTCAAAATGGTATAAAGACGAAGAACTTGGAAAATATATTTATTATCTCGCTCCTGCAGTTTTTTTAGTTGGCATTAACAATATTTTTACTCAATGGATTATCCGTGCCGAAAAGTATTCTCTTATTTCAACAAGCAGAATTTCTCAATCTGTTACCCAAAATGCAGGATATGCGTTGCTGGGATATTTTGGCTGGGGAATAAACGGACTTATCATAGCATGGCTTATCGGTAATATTATATCTGTCATAGTGTTATTCTTTCCCTCCCTTAATTATTTTAACAAAAAGGATATTAATTCAGTTGAAATTAAATCTGTTGCAAAGGAATACAGAGATTTTCCTATAATAAACTCTTTTCACGCATTTACGGGAATTTTTGCAGAACAATTTTTACTTTTTTTTCTGATTACGAGAAATTATGGAGCACTTGTTCTCGGATTATTTGCAGTAATGAACCGGTACATCCGTGCACCATTGAGTTTGGTAGGAGGAGCTGTTGGGCAGATATACTACCGTGAAGCCAGCGAAGCAAAAAATAACAATATTTCAGCAGTACCTTTGTTTAATAAATCTGTTAAAATTGTTGCTATGGTTTCTATTCCGCTATTACTTATTGTTTTATTTTTTGGTCCTGATTTATTCGCAATTTATCTTGGAGAGAAATGGCGGGCAGCAGGAATATATGCAAGAATTATGGCATTACCCATTTTGTTTAATTTTCTTTGCTCTCCTGTTTCATCTACTCCACTTATTTATCAAAAACAAAAAACCGCTTATTTAATAGGTATTGTAGGGTATATTATAAGTTTTGGATTATTGTTTTTTGGAACAAATAAGGGTTACCCTTTCGAAACATCACTTTGGATGTATTCTATTGCAATGACCTGTTATTATATTTTCCTACTATTATGGTACAGAAGTTTAATAAGAACAAATTAAGATGAAAGTTATAATTGTTGGCTTACCATATTTTGCAAAAAAAATCATTCGTGATTTGAGTGAATTTGCACCCCAAAATACCTATCGGTTTTTTAATACATATTATTCTAAATGGCATCAAGTGGAATTTGCAGCAATGTTAACTTTTGCTGATATTGTAATTTCTATGAATGGAGTATCTGACAAAAGTGGTTCGCTTGATTTAGTTTTGAAGATGAGGAAAAAACTTTGGCTTCAATGGCAAGGTACTGATGTTTTGCTTGCAGTTGAAAGAGCAAAAAATAATACCATAGATAAAAAATATATTGATTACGCTGTAAATTATACTGATGCACCTTGGATGAAAGATGAATTGAAGTCAATTAAAATAGAATGTGAATTGCTTCCATTCAAATGGTTAAATATTCCTATTCTCTCAAAAAAGTACACTGAACTCTCAACATATTCATATTTACCAAAGGGAAAAGAAAATTTTTACGGATGGAAAATAATCTTTCATTTGGCTGAAAGAAATCCTGAGATTCCGTTTTATATTGCAGGAACCAATGGAGATGGACTGCAAAAAACAAATAACATAATATTCCTTGGATGGATTCCCGAAAAAGAAATGTGCGAACTCCGCGATAAAACACCTATTTGCTTGCGCTTGCCGCAACACGATGGATATTCACTAACAGTTATAGAAGCTCTCTCATGTGGTAATGAAGTAATTTGGACAATGCCTCACGAACAATGTCATCTTTTAAAAAATATTAAAGACACTGAAATGATATTTGAAAAAGTTGTTGATAATTTAAGAAAAAGAAATTTATTGCGGAATGAAAACAATATTCTTTTTGTAAAAAATAATTTTTCACGCGAAGAAGTGCTTGGTAATTTTCTAAAAATAATTAAAAAAGTTGTAAGTAAATAAAACCCGGTAATGAAAGAAGAAGATAAAATTCATGTTATTTTGTTATCGGTTTACTTTCCGCCAATACTGTCGGTTGCAAGTAACAGAATGATTGCTTTTGCAAAATATCTGGATAAAGATAAGTTTAATGTATCGGTTGTTGCATTATATTCTGATGGTTCAGAAAACATTGAATTACCCGAAAATATAAAAGTGTATTATGTTAAAAATAATCAGTTTTTAAAGCTTGCAACCTTTAAAAAACATAGTTGCTACATAGTTCATAAACTAAAGGCATTATGGAATAAAATAATAATTTCATTAAATATTCCTGAATATTCTTCATGGCAAAAAGGAGCTTCAAAAAAACTTAGAGAAATTATTAAACCAAATTCACGAACTGTTGTTTTAAGCAGTTTTCCTGTAGAAGCACCACTATATATTGCTCTAAATATTAAAAAAGAATTTCCAGAAATTAAAATAATTGCTGATTTGCGTGATGCATTATCTACAAACCCATTTGTAAATGAGCAGATTAGAAACCGATATGATAATCTTGAAAAAAGAGTATTGCAGTCAGCAGATATAGTAACCACAGTTTCTGAGCCAATAATTGATGATCTTAAAATAAAATCAACAAATTGCAAAATAATATTTTCTGAAATCAGAAATGGTTTTGATTTTTTGCATGGAAGTATTAATAAAGCAAATGAAATATTTACAATTGCTTATGCCGGAACGTTTTATGCAGACAGAAATCCGACACATTTTTTTAATGCATTAATTAATTTAATTGAGACAAAACAAATTGATGCTCCCATTGTAAATTTTTTAGGTGTAAGTGGTGGTATAATAATTCCCAAAGCGTTAAAAGAAATAGTGAATTGTTTCGAGAGAGTTGAATATGAACAAATAATTCCAGTTTTAAAAACTTCAGATGCACTTTTACTTATCCAACCTGGAAATGGATTCAAAGGCTTGTTTTCTGGTAAGCTTTTCGATTATTTAGGCGCGATGAAACCAATTATTGCAGCAATTGATAAAACGGATGTTGCAGCTGCACTAATAAAAGATTGTAATGCTGGATTTGTCGCCTCTTTTAATGACGAAAAAGAAATTGCAGATGCGATTTTATCAGCATATAAATTATGGAAAAATAAAGAGTGTCTTAAGTTTAATGAAGAATTAATACTTGAACATCATCGGAGCAAACAGGTTCAAAAGTTAAATCAACTTATTTTATCTTTGTTTCATGAATAAACCAAGATATCTTTTATTTGGAAACGCCGAAAGTGTTCACATGCTCAAATGGGCTAAGGAATTGATAAAGCATTTTGATGTTTTTATTATTTCTCCTCTTGGCGTACATTCTGAAATTATTAAGTTTATTCCCGATACAAATATTATAACATTAAACTTAAAGATAAACCAGGATGGTGGAAATGTTGCTTTATTAAAAAAAGTTTTCCTTTTTAAACGATTAATAAAGCAAATTAATCCTGCAATAGTTAATGCTCACTACATTACAAGTCATGGTTTTATTGCAGCAATAATTCGTAGTTTATTAGGGTTAAAATATGTTTTGGTTCAATCTGCATGGGGAACAGATATTTTAGTAACACCTAACAGAAGCTTTTTTTATAAGTTTATTACAAAATATTCTCTGAATAAAGCAAATATTGTTACTTCAGATTCTGAATATATGTCGGATGTTATTAGAAATCTTTCTAAAACTAAATGTATTACTTTTCCTTTTGGATTAGATTATCTGCCTGAAGCTAAAATTGAGGATAAAGATTTGAATTTGTGCTTTTCCAACCGTGCCTTAACTGAGAATTACAATATTGATAATGTGATTTATGCTTTTGCATCAATGGCTTTAAAAAATGGAAATTTAAAGTTGATTGTTGCAAATGATGGAGCAAAACGAAACGAATTAATTGAAATCACGAAGAATATTGGTTTAAGTGATAGAATTGAATTTAAAGGATTTTTATCTGCTTCACAACAAAATGAAATATATAAAAAATCAACCTATTATTTTTCTTTACCAAATTCCGATTCAACATCAGTTTCTTTGTTAGAAGCTATGGCTTATGGCTGTATCCCAATATTGTCAGATTTGCCTGCAAACCGGGAATGGGTTGTTAATGGTAAAAATGGTGTAATATATACAACAAAAGAAGATTTTGTAAATCATATTCCTGATTTTTCAGTAGCTTTTAATGAAAACAGAAATATAATTTCTAAAAGAGGAATTTTTAGTGATTCTATATTAAAACTAGTAAATGTTATTATGTCTGAATTTAAACATATTTAGGTGTTATTTATATATGAAAAATTATCAAGACGTAATTAACGATAGATTTGACTCAGAAATAGATAATAATAACTCTATTTATTCTCCTAATCATCCTATAGGGAAATATGTTAGAAAAATTCTTTTTAATGGCTTGAACATTTTTTTATTAGAATATTCACAAAAACATGGTGCTTTAAATACAAAAAAAATATTAGATGTAGGTTGTGGTGATGGAGGGATGTTAGACTTTTTTATAAGCAGTGGTTTTTCTTCACAAAAATTAACTGGTATCGATTTATCAATAAATAGAATTAAAAGAGCTCAAAAACAATTTAATGAAGTAGAATTTATATTGGCAGATATTACAACTCTAAATTTAAATGGAAAAAAATATGATTTGGTTACTGCTTTCGATTTATTTTCACATTTAACATCAAAAGAACAAATTTTAAATAGTTTATCTAATGTTTATAATCATTTAGAAGATGATGGTTTGTTTTTATGGTATGATATATATTCTAAAGATCATTTTTCTCCTGCTAAACATGCCGATTCATGGGGTTTTAGTAAAGAGCAGATGATTGGTTTGTCAGAAGAATCAGGATTTGAGATGGTGCACTACAAAACTTTTTTTAAAAACTTTTTTAACAGATACCACTCAATTTATCAAGTAAAAAGATTAACTCCGGGACTAGTGAATATATTAGAAGCAATTTTACCAGGAATGCCAGGTAATATTATGATAGTTTTTACAAAATAAAATATTTAAAATGAACATAATCATTCTATATAAATTAAAAATAATTAGCTACTTATCGGTATAATGAAAATTCTCCTCCTCACTCAATATTACCCTCCCGAAATTGGTGCTCCTCAAAACCGATTATCTGAGCTTGCTATTAGGTTAAAGCAAATGGGCGATGAGATTGTTGTTCTAACTGCATTACCAAATTATCCCCATCAACAAATATACGAAGGTTATCGTGGCAAATGTAAAGTTAAAGAAATAATTGATGGAATTGAAGTTCACCGTACTTGGATTTTTGTCAGAAAAAGCAGTTCGATATTTTTAAGGTTGCTAAATTATTTTTCTTTTGTATGGAGTTCATTCTGGTATGGTTGGTTTAGATTAGGGAAATTTGATTTGATAATTTGCGAATCGCCACCTTTGTTTATAGGTATTTCAGCATGGTTGCTAAAAAAACTAAAAGGGAGTAAGTTACTTTTTAATGTTTCCGATTTATGGCCCGAAAGTGCCGAGAAATTGGGTTTGGTAACAAATCGCATGTTTCTAAAATTAGCTGGTAGTCTTGAAAGGTTTATGTATAAACATTCTGAGCTAATAAGTGGACAAACACAATGGATAGTAAAAAGTATTTCTGACCGGTTTCCAAAAAAGAAAATATTCTGGTTGCGAAATGGAGTAAATACAAATTTCTTTGACCCATTAAAAACTTATGAGGATATTAGATTGAAATTAGGTATAGATAAAGACAAATTTGTGATATATTATGGCGGAATAATAGGGCATGCACAAGGTTTAGAAGTTATTTTAAAAGCAGCTTCAATTCTAAAAGATACAAATGTGTTATTTGTTATAGCAGGTGAGGGACCAGTTAAAGAAGATCTGATTAAGATGAAAGAAACTCTTAACCTTTCAAATGTGCTTTTTATTCAGGCATTTAAAAAACAAGAAATGCCTGCAGTAATTAAATCCATTGATGCTTCGGTTATACCACTCAAAAAATTGGATTTGTTTCTGGGAGCCATTCCTTCTAAGATTTTTGAAAGTTTAAACATGAAAAAGCCGATAATACTTGGTGTTGATGGCGAAGCCCGTGAACTATTTATAAATACCGGTAACTGTGGACTTTATTTTGAACCCGAAAATGAAAAAGAACTTTCAGAAAAAATAATACTTTTGTATAACGATAAACAGCTTTATTCTAATCTTGCCGAAAATGCATATAATTATGTTTTTAAAAACTTCAATCGTGATATAATTGCAAAAGAATTTAAAGACTTTATATCCAGATAGATAACGATATTTTTATTCTCTAACCATCAAATACTTATAAAATTTGGTGAATATGTTCACCAAATTCTATTAGTTTTGGTAAATTTTAAAATGAATACAAATAATAAATGCTCAAAATTCTAAATATTATAGGTGCCCGTCCGCAAATTATAAAAGCTGCTGCAATAAGCAGAGCAATAAAAAATCATTTTTCAAAACAGATTGAAGATATTATTGTTCATACCGGTCAGCATTACGATGAAAATATGTCTGAAGTATTTTTTACAGAAATGGGAATTCCCAGTCCAAAATATAATTTGAATGTAGGAAGTGCGACTCATGGAGTTCAAACAGCTGAAATGATTAAGGGAATTGAGAGTATAATATTTTCAGAAAAACCAAATGTAGTATTGGTTTATGGTGATACAAACAGTACGCTTGCTTCTGCTTTAGCTGCTGCAAAATTGCATGCCCCGGTTGCTCATGTAGAAGCTGGCTTACGCTCATTTAATAAATGTATGCCCGAGGAAATTAATAGAATTACATGCGACCATGCTTCAACTTTATTGTTTTCGCCAACCGATACGGGTATTAAAAATTTAGAACGTGAGGGTTTTAACATAAATTCTGAGAAGCCATATAATATTGATAACCCTGGAGTATTTCATTGCGGAGATGTGATGTACGATAATAGTTTGTATTTTTCAGAAATATCAACCACTAAGTCTTATGTTATTGAAAAATACAAATTAGAGAAAAATAATTTTGTATTAGCTACAATTCATCGCGATAACAATACGGATAATCCCACACGTTTAAAACAAATATTCGAAGCAATAATAAAAATTAATAAAGATTACTCAATCCCTTTCTTTATTCCTTTGCACCCAAGGACTTCAAATATTTTAGAAAAGAATGTAGGAGAAGAACTTTATAACAAAATTAAAAATAATAAAAATTTAATTATTGTTCCTCCTGTTTCATTTTTTGATATGCTCCAGTTAGAATCTAATACAAGACTTATAATGACAGATTCAGGTGGAGTTCAGAAAGAAGCATATTTTTTCAAAAAACCATGTATTATTCTTCGTTCAGAAACAGAATGGGTTGAAATTGTAAAAAATGGAAATGCAATAATTTGTGATGCCGGTTATAATAAAATAATGGAAGCATGGACGGTTTTTAATTCAAATACTAATTTAGAATATTTACAAATATTTGGTGATGGTAAAGCATCCGAATTTATATGTAATAAACTAGTTGAAACTTTTGCCTAATGTACAAAAATGTTACACGAAATATCCTTTTTTATAGCAGTTTATTAGTTGCTTTTCTTATACCATTATCACATAAAATAACTATTTATGCAATAATGTTATTTGTGCTTTCATGGCTTTTATCAGGTCAATGGCTTTATACCGCTGAGGTAGCTATTAAAAAACCAGTTTTTATAATTATTGTTACTTTCTTTTTTCTTCATTTGGTTGGGTTGCTTTATTCTTCAAATATGCATGCAGGCTGGTTCGATATTGAAGTTAAATTTTCGTTAATTTTATTCCCATTAGTGTTTTTTCTGTCAGATACTTTCGATATTGAAAAAAGAAAAAAGCAATTATTAGCTTTTGTTATAGGAACAGCATTAGCAATGATTATTTGTGTGATTTCCGCGTTGTATATGTATTTGATGTTTAATGAAAATAATTTTTCTTACATGAAGTTGTCGTTATTTCATCATCCTACATATTTCGCGATGTATATTAGTTTTTCAGTAGCAGTTATTATGTATCATTTCTTTTATTCAGAAATAGCAATAAATAAATTACTAAAATCTTTATTTATAATCTTAATAATATTATTTGCTGTATTTATTTATATGCTTTCATCTAAAGCTGGTATAATAATTTTCTTTATTGCTTTATTAGCAATGTCGTTACCTGCACTATTTAAAAAAAATAAAAGAATGCTCGTCTTTTTGATATTGTTATTTGCAGGATTTCAGATTTGGTTTTCCTTAACCCAAAATAGCCGTTTCCATGTTATGGTTTCTTCTGTTCAAAATGCTGAAAAAAATGTTACAACCGAAGAAAGTAGTGGTGTTCGGGTTTTAGTTTACGAAACTGCTTTAGATTTAATAAAGTCAAATTATGCAATAGGAGTGGGAACAGGTGATATTAAGAATGAACTGATGAAAGAATACAAAGTTCGCAATATGAATGGTGCAATTGAGAAAAAATTAAATGTACACAATCAGTTTCTTGAAACTTTGTTAGGTCAGGGGATAGCTGGAATTACTTTACTTTTATTGTTGTTTTTAATTCCACTTATTAATTCATTGCATACAAAAAATTGGTTGTTAATGACATTTGTTATTATAGTTGCATTAAATTTTATTTTCGAATCAATGTTAAATACACAGGCAGGTGTTGTATTTTTTGCATTTTTTTATAGTTACTTTGCAACATCAGACTTTAAACATTAAAATTTTAATTTATGATACCATTTTCCCCTCCTCGTATAGACCAAAAAATTATAGATGAAGTAGTTGATACTTTAAAATCGGGTTGGATAACAACTGGTCCTAAAACTAAACTTTTCGAAAAAAAAATAACAGCTTATTGTGGTTGTCAGACTTCTGTAGCAGTAAACTCAGCAACAGCCGGCTTAGAGTTGGTTTTACGATGGTTCGGGGTAGGCGAGGGCGACGAAGTAATTGTTCCTGCATACACTTATTGTGCATCTGCCAATGTAATAGTACATTGCGGAGCAATACCTGTAATGGTTGATGTTAATCCTAATGATTTTTCTATTTCGATTGATGCAATTAAAAAAGCTATAACTCCAAAAACAAAAGTTGTTATTACTGTTGATATGGCTGGATTTCCATGCGATTACGATAGTATAAACGAGTTTGTTAATCAACCTCAAATTAAAGAGCTTTTTATTGCAAAAACAGATGAACAAAAAAAACTTGGGCGAATTTTAATTTTGGCTGATGCAGCACATTCGTTTGGTGCAATTTATAAAAATAAAAATACTGGTGTTTTGTCTGATGTTACAGTATTTTCGTTTCATGCAATTAAAAATTTAACAACCGCCGAGGGTGGTGCAATTTGTTTTAATTTACCGAATGAATTTGATTGCGAAGCAATATATAAATATTTGAGTATAATGATTTTGCATGGGCAAAGTAAAGATGCATTTTCAAAATTACAAAAAGGGGCATGGCGGTATGATGTTATTGATACCGGCTATAAAGCAAACATGACTGATATATTAGCTTCAATTGGCTTGATTGAAATTGCCCGATATAAATCTGATACTTTAGTAAAACGAAAATATATTTTTGACTATTATACAAAAGCGTTTTCACAAACTAGTTGGGCACAGCTTCCAGTTTTTGAAGATGAAAACAGAATTTCTTCGTATCATGTTTATTTGTTACGAATTAGAGATATTAATGAGCAACAGCGTGACGCAATAATTCAGAGAATATTTAATAAAGATGTTTCAGTAAATGTGCATTTTCAGCCTTTACCAATGCTTAGTGCATATAAAGACAGAGGTTTTAAAATGATAGATTATCCCGTAGCTTTTGATAATTATAGTCGCGAAATTTCTCTTCCTGTATTTTACGATTTAACTGATGAAATGATTGAAACTGTTATTAAAGCTGTAAAAGATTCTGTATTCGAAGAAATTGGAATTTAATGTTAAAAAGATTTACGGACATATTTTTATCATTTTTAGCAATATTGGTTTTATTGCCATTTATGTTTGTTATTTCTTTGATAATTAACTTCGAAAGCAACGGAGGTTTTTTTTATTTTCAACAACGTGTAGGGAAAAATGGAAAAGATTTTAAATTGATTAAATTTCGTACAATGTATGTTGGAGCCGATAAAAAAAGACTTATTACTGTTGGCACAAACGACAAAAGAATTACTGGTTTTGGTAAGTTCCTTCGAAAATTTAAGTTAGATGAATTGCCCCAATTGTTTAATGTTATTGCTGGCAATATGAGCATTGTTGGTCCTCGACCAGAAGTGCGAAAATATGTTAATCTGTATAACGAAGTACAAAAGGAAGTACTATCAGTTCGTCCCGGTCTTACCGATTATGCTTCAATTGAGTATATTGAGGAAAATAAACTTTTAGCAGAATCTGATGATGCTGAAAAAATGTATGTCGAAAAAATAATGCCTCGTAAACTTGAATTAAATTTAAAATATATTAAAAATCAAACTTTTTTTACTGATTTAAAAATTATATTTAAAACAATATTTAAAATATTTTTTTAAAAAAGATAATAATAGAATCAATTACATTTTATAAATAAAACACTAAAATTAAATTATTGAATTATGGCAAAAGTATCAGTTGAACTTAAGAATAAATTAAAAGAATTATCAAAAGAAGAACTATTAAAGATTATTAATAAGTTTGCTAATAAACACAAAGATATATCAGATATTCTGGAACATGATTATGTCCATTCTGAAACTAACGATGAATTATATGAGGATTTAAAAGATGATTTAGAATTTGAAATGTCGAATATCTCGTATGGAAGAGTAATACAAAAATCACTTGCAAAGTCAATTAGTTATTGTATAAAAGAAATTAATTCTTTTAAAAGAACCACAAAATCGTCTTATCATGAAGCATTAGCTTTACAATTTTTATTAAATTTAATACTTGATAATTATTCTAATGAATTAGAAACTTGTTGGACCATATTTGATAGTAAAGTTGTTTCAACTTCTAAACGGTATTTTAATGCAGTTCTATATTTACACGAGGATTATCATATAGAATTTATAAATGATTTTGAAAAAATATTAAAAATGGTAAAAAATAAATGCGGTCATTTTGATAGTATTTATTGCTTACCTAAAAGTTTTGATGAAATGAAATTAAAGAAAATTAGTAAATGAAAATTATCTTAATCCTCATATTTTTTACTTCTTCCTTTTATTGCTTTTCGCAAAATGCAGACATTGATTTACTTCGTAAAATTAATTTAAATCGAAACAAAAATCTTGATTGTACTTTTAAATTTATTACCGACCAAGCCGGAACTGTTGCATTTGGAACTCCAATTGTTGTTATAGGTGCAGGATTTTTAATGAACGATAGTGCAACAAAAGTTAAAGGATACATTGTTGGAGCGTCATTAATTGTTGCGTCTGGAATTTCTACCGCCATGAAATTTTCGTTTAACCGTAAACGCCCTTTTGAAACATATCCCGATATTAAAAAAATGGCTTCGGGTGGTAGCCCTTCATTTCCTTCCGGCCACACTTCTATGGCTTTTTCAACAGCAACTTCGTTAAGTTTGGTTTATCCAAAGTGGTATGTTATTGCACCATCATTTTTATGGGCTTCATCAGTTGGTTATTCCAGAATGCATTTAGGAGTTCATTATCCAAGCGATGTTGCAGTAGGTGCTTTAGTAGGTGCAGGTTCATCATTTCTTTGCTATAAAGCTCAAAAATGGCTTACTAAAAAAAGATAAATAATAAATAACTGATGTTACGCAAAAAACAAATATGCCATTAATTTACTCACATTTTTTTTATTTTATTGGTGTTCTCCGCTTATGCGTAGCAGGTAGTTATATCGCTTCGATAAGTTCACTAATAAAAAATAGTACCACGTACCCGTTAGACCGCTTGGAGCGGTCAAACGGGTATAGGAAATAAATTCTGCGTAGCATTAGTTAATAAAATAAAGGTGGTTTAGAAATATTTAATATTCAATAATAAATATAAAATAATCAATTTTTTATGTTCGAATACTTAAACCAACTCGATACACAATTGTTTCTGTTTTTAAACGGATTGCATAATTCTTTTTTTGACCCAATTATGTATTTGTTAAGCGATAAAGATATTTGGATACCTTTTTATTTGTTAATTGCATTTTTAATTATACGGCATTACAAACGTGATTCCATTTTAATTATAATTGTGGCAATTGTTACATTAGCAATTTGCGACCAGGCAGCATCGCATTTAATAAAATTAATAGTAGAACGACTCCGCCCTTCGCACGAACCATTACTGAATGGATTGGTTCATCTTTCAAAAGCAGGAGCAGGGGGACAATTTGGTTTTGTTTCGTCGCACACTGCAAATGCAATTGGTATGGCTGTTTTTTTCGGATTAGCTCTCGATAAATCTTTTAGAATATTAAAATATATTTTATTTGTTTGGGCAATTTTAGTATCTTACAGCCGAATTTATAATGGAGTTCATTATCCGGGCGATGTGCTTGGTGGTGCACTTTTAGGTTCTGGCATTTCATATTTAATGTTTAAGTTATATTTGATTTTAAAAATAAAATTTTCTAAAAATAAATATTAATAAAATAATGTTTTTTTATTATTTTTGTTAAAAAGATTTTATGATATATACTATTCAAATTAAAGATAATTCAAAAAAAGCTAAAAGCATAATTAATATGTTAAAAGCTTTAAAGAATGATTACAGTTTTATTGAAATTTCAGAAAATATTAATTCAAAATTAGATGCTGAATTAGAAAAACGTTATAAATTATTTTTAAAGGACTCAGAAGGAAAAGATTGGATTAATTTGAAACAGGAACTGAAATAGCTATGCTATGAAAAAAATCATAGTATTACCTTTTGCTGAATTAGACATTATAAATTCAATAGAATATTATAGATTAAATGACGAGAAAATTGTTGAGAAATTTATTAATATTTTAGATGTTTCATTTTCAATTATTAGAGAAAACCCAACTTCGTTTCAGAAAGTTAAATTTGAAATTCGAAAGTTTGTAGTTAATAATTTCCAGTATTGTATTTATTATGTTGAAAAGAGTGAAGCTATTTTTATAATTGCTGTTTTTCATGTAAAAAGAAACCCTACTATTTGGAAAAAAAGGACTATAAAAAAATAATTTAAATTTAAAAAAAAACAAAATGGAAATTGTACATGTTGATGCAATCGAAATCCTCGATTCAAGAGGAAACCCAACAGTAGAAGCTACTGTTTATTTATCTGATGGAACAATGGAACGTGCTATGGTTCCAAGTGGTGCCTCTACAGGCGAACGCGAAGCTTGTGAGTTACGCGATGGCGACAAAAAACGCTATGGCGGAAAAGGTGTTTTGCGTGCTGTGCAAAATGTTAATACAAAGATTGCACCCGAAGTTGTAAACAAATTTTTTACACAACGCGACCTTGATTATTTTATGATTGAGTTAGATGGCTCGCCAAATAAATCAAATTTAGGTGCTAATGCTATTCTTGCAGTATCAATGGCTTTTGCACGTGCATCAGCAATGAGCATGAGTATTCCTTTATATCAATATTTAGGCGGAGCTAATTCTTATTTGTTACCTGTACCTTGTATGAATATTATTAATGGTGGCCGACATGCCGACAATAACGTTGATTTCCAAGAATTTATGATTGCTCCACATGGAGCTCGTACTTTTAATGAATCTATACGTATGGGTATTGAAGTTTTTCATACATTAAAAGGTGTACTTAACGCAAAAGGATATAGCACAGGCGTTGGCGATGAAGGTGGCTTTGCTCCAAACTTAAAATCAAACGAAGAAGCTGTAGAAGTTATTTTAGAAGCAATTACAAAAGCCGGATACAAACCCGGACAAGATGTAAGTATTTGTCTCGACCCCGCTGCAAGCGAAATGTGGGAAAAAGGTAAATATAAATTTTTTAAAAGCACAAAAAAAACTGTTTCAAGCGACGATATGGTTAAATTGTGGACAAGTTGGGTAAAACAATATCCAATAGTTTTACTTGAAGATGGAATGGCTGAAAATGACTGGAATGGCTGGAAAAATTTAACCGACTCTATTGGTAAAAAAATTGAAATTGTTGGCGATGATTTATTCTGTACAAATAAAACAATTTTAGCCGAAGGTATTAAAAAAGGAGTTGCTAATTCCGTTTTAATTAAACTTAATCAAATTGGCACAGTTACCGAAACTTTAGAAACTATAGAATTGGCTTATAAAAATGGTTATAATGCTTTTGTTTCGCATCGTTCGGGCGAAACCTCCGATACTTTTATTGCCGATTTAACTGTTGCAGTTAATGCCGGACATTTAAAAACCGGTAGCGGCTGCCGTAGCGAAAGAATTGAAAAATTTAATCAGTTACTTAGAATTGAAAATGAATTAGGTGCAGGTTCAAAATTTGCAGGAAAATCGGCTTTTAAAAATCAGTAATTGTAAATTTTATTTATTTATACCATTAAAGGGTTGAACTATTCCTTTTTGCCACTAAAACACTAAGTCACTAAAAATTACAAAGTTTATTCAATAATAAATTTTCTTTTAATGAACTTTTGTGCTTTTGTGGCAATTGATTTTCAGACAATTATTTTTGGCATTGATAATTAAATATATATTTTGTATTTTTGAGAAAATAAATTATGAGCAAAAAAAATATAATATTACAGGATTTAAAAAATCAATTATCGAATTACTTCGGAAATGATTTAATAAATATTTATTTGTTTGGATCTCAGGCAAAAAATACTGAAACTGATGATTCTGACTATGATATTTTAATTCTTATGAAATCTAAAAAAGACTGGAAAACTAAAGATAAAGTAATTGACATATGTTATGATATAGACTTAAAACATGATATCCTTATTGATCCACATATTTTAGCTGAGGAAGAATTAACTTCAATAAGAGGGAAACAACCTATTTTTATTAATGCAATGCTAAATGGAATTAGAGTATGACTTTGAATTTAGAAGTTAGGAATGAACTTATTAAATATAGAATGCAACAAGCATCTGAATGTATTGATGAGGTTTTATTTCTGATTGACAATAAGAAATATAAAATAGCAATTAATAGAATTTATTATGGGATGTTTTATTCTTTATTAGCTTTAGGACTTAAAGATCAATATGAATCATCGAAACATTCACAATTAATAGGTTGGTTTAATAAAAATTATATTCATACGAATTTGATTGATGTGAAATATGGTAAAATGATAAATAAATCATTTACACTAAGAAATGAATCCGATTATGAGCCATTTACTGAATACGAAGAACAAGAAGTGAAGGAATTATATGATAAAATGAAAGAATTTATCAAAACTGTTCACGAAATATTACTGTAATACGATTATACAAAACCAGCCAACTTATAACACAGAGCAAGTTTCATGTTTTTATATTGATATTATAGGCTACGCCATGTGCGTAGGTCTATGGTAAAAAACACGCAAACCTGCACACCGAAATCGTTGGCTTTTTTAATGCAAGTAATTTGTTATATCGGTAACTTTGCCTTTTTCGTCCCATTCGGTTTTTTCTAAATATACGCCTTTTCTAAAAGTTGCTTCTTTTTTCTTTTGACCGTTTTCCCAGTACCAGATATTTTTACCATCCATGTCGTCGTCAATATAATTTGCACTTATTCTTAATTGACCGTTAGAAAACCAAAAAAGCCATTTCCCTTCTTTTTTTCCGTTTGAATATGTGCCTTCTATTTTCTTTTGTCCATTGCTATACCAATATTCCCAAAAACCATCTTTCACTCCATTTTTATAAATACCTCGTAATCCTTTCTGACCTGTTTCATAATACCCATAACATTGTCCAGAATATGGTTCGGCAGCTTTTTTAAGAAACATAACTTGCGAATGTTCCTCTAATTGTGAGTTATCTACACCTTGTGCAAAAGTTTTGTCTAAAAGATTTTGGTAATATGTTATAAGAGGTTTTCTGTAAGCAGCATTTTCAATTAAGTTATTGTTTTTTTTGTCAAGAACTTCGATTGTAACGGCTATATTGGCTTGCGAAGGGCAATAAGGACATGGGAACCACGAAATTGTGAAATTTACCTTATCTGGTATTCCATAAATTTTAACTTTTTTCCAACGAATAAAATTTGTTTTAATTTTTGCATTGCCACTAAAAGTTTCTTTTAAAATACTTATATAATTTGCAGCGTTTTGAAGTTCACGCGTTGAGAAAGTAAGTAAATATTGCGATTTGTCGTTTTTTTTGCTTTTCCAACGCAATGCTTCAATATTATCATAACACATTGCAACTACTTCATTTAAAAGAAAAAGCGAATCTTCAATTTCAATATGCAAAAATTGTTTTAATTTTATTTGTGAAATTAGAAGTTTAACTTGTTTATAACCAACCGACGATATAATTAAAGTATCGTTTAAATAACGTGATTCAAAAGGTAATTCAAATTTCCCGTCCTCAGCAGTAATTGTTCCTATTGTGGTTTTTTGAATGTGAACAGTTGCAAAGCTTACAGGTTCATCGCTGGATACAGAATGCACGCTACCTTTTAAAATAATTATATCATTGTTTTGTGCAAACAAATTATTTGTAAAAACTAAAATTAATAAAAGTAATAAGCGGTACATAATTTTTTTTTCAAACCTACATTAATTTTTAAAATTTAACAAGTTTAAGTATATTAAGTATTTCAAATACATTAAAATAATTCATTAATTTCTTTAATTGTTAATTTTGCTTTAAAACATTAATGCTTTAAAAAAATAAAAATAATTGATTTTTACCAACTAAAAACTGAGTTTTGTATATTATGGGAATAAGGGCTTGAATATGTGTTAAATGGTGAATTGCCTTTGTTTAATTGTATTTCGAAATACATGCTCGAATGTTCATTAAAAATATATCCTATGCCAAGTTTTCCACCTTTGGCTTCGTTATAAAATGCTGGATTTATATTATTTTTAGGTGCATTGTTTAATGAGGTATAAGCTCCGCCTGTTAAAAAAACTTTGTTGCTAATTTTATATGAACCCTGTGTGTAAAAAAATGTTCCGTTTAATGAATTAAAACGATTAGAATTATTTTCTGAAAATTTGTTTGAAAAGTTAAATGAACTGAAAATTATACCGGCTTGAATTGAAAGTTTTTTTGTTAAATCAACACTATAATTTGGAGCAATAAAAGAACCAAAATAACCATTACCATTAAAACTTCCGCCAAACGCACCGGCATTTACACCCCATTTGCCTGAAACGTTATTTTGCTTTAAGTTAGATGGATTAAAATATTCGTTTGTGCTATCGGTTTGACCTTTAGTAATAACAAAAACAAATAACAGTGATATTGTAATTGATATAATTTTCATTTTTCTAAAATAATTATTCAAAAGTACAAAACATATTTAACAAATAACTAAAATTTAACATAAAAATAATTAAAAGGAAATAATTTATTAACCCGTCTTATGTAATAAACAAATATAACATGAAGAGAATGACAATGTATGACTGTCTTAAATTTACTTATGCGTAACAACATTTATTAAATCACTCATTATCTACATCGGGTATATAATTGGTTGATAACACTTTAAATTCAGTTCTACGATTAATTTGATTAGCTTGGTCTTTAAGTTCTTGCGTTAAAAGCTTATTAATGTAATCTTCGTTAAGTATATCGCCTTCTTTAAAAACTCCATCTTTTGCAATTTTCCCATTAATAACTTTCGAAATGTTTTTTCCATATCCTTTTGCAACAAGCCGGTCTTTCTGAATTCCTTTTTCAACAAGATAATCAACAACTGATTGTGCACGCTTTTGCGAAAGCGAAATGTTGCTTAACGAGTCTCCAATCATATCAGTATGTGAACTTAATTCTATTGTAATATTTGGGTTCGCTTTTAAAATATCAACTAATCCGTTTAATTCTTTTTTGGCTTCGGGACGCAATTCCCATTTGCCAAAATCGTAAAGCACATTTTCAACTTCAACAGGATTTGTAATTGAAGCTAATCTTATCTCATCTCTAAACACCTTACTGTCTGCAAGCTCGGCAGTTGTTATTCTGCCTTTGCCGTTTAAATATCCTTCTTTTTTTGCTATATAAATATAATCGGTATGCTGATTAAGCTTATATCTAAATGTTCCATCATCTTTAGTTGTAATATCTAAATCAGTTCCATCGCTACCAACTATTCTGATTCTTGCTCCGTTAATTGGTTTATCGGTATTTTCATCTTTAATAACACCTTGCAGCACAAATTCCATTGCGGGAAGAATAAATGAATAAATATCGTCTTTGCCTCGTCCACCTTTGCGCGACGAACAAAATAATCCTTCTTCCTGGTTGCCCTTAAAAATAATTCCAAAATCATCTTCCGAAGAATTTAATGGATATCGCATATTTTCTACAACCCATTCGTTATCTTCATTTTTCGTAGCTTTAAATATATCGAGACCGCCCATACCAGGATGACCGTTTGAGCAAAAGTAAAGTATCCCATTTTCGCGGATAAAAGGGTACATTTCGTCGCCTAAAGTGTTTATTTCCATACCAAGGTTTTTTGGGTTTGCAAATGATTTTGATTTGGATTTACGTTCCATCATATAAATATCATTCCCTCCAAAACCGCCTGACATATTAGAAACAAAATACATGGTAAGTCCGTCTTTCGAAACAGAGGGATGCCCGACTGTAATACTGTCGCCTGCAATTTGAACAATTTCGTAGTTAAGCCAATCATCACCTGCATCCCTATGTGCTTTATAAATTTGGCAACCTAATTTTATTCCTCTTACAATTTTGCAACGTGTAAAATACATGCTGTTATAACTATCTGAAAGTGCTGGCGTACCATCATCATTTGGCGAATTAATAGTATCATTTAGTGGTTCGGGTTTACTCCACGCACCTTTTTTGTCTAATGTTATTTCAAAAATATCGGAAAAGATTTGACCTGTAACGGGATTAATTTTATCGCCATGAGTACTTGAACGGGTAGAAGTGAAGTAAATATCTGTAAAATCGTTTGTTGCAAAAGCCGGAGCAAAATCACTTTCTTTTGAATTCAGCTCTTTTTTGTTTTCAATAACATATCTTGTTGGGTTTTCAATCCATTGTGCCGTTAACGAACAAGATTTTTTTGCTTCGATTGCTCGTTTATCATCAGGAACACGTTTTAAATATTCTTCAAATTGTGTGGCAGCATCGGCATATTTTTCGTTTCGGCGAAGCATATCGGCATAGTAATAGTATATCAATGGATTATTATAATTTTTTGTAATAACCTTTAAATAAGCACCTTCGGCTTTTTGGGTTTGGTTCATGTTTCTGTAACATTCTGCAATTCGAAACGAAATATAATTTTTTTCGTCTTTATTTTGCGATTCTTTGTACAAATCTTTGTACATGTTAAGAGCTTTAAAAAACTCATTACTTGTAAAAGTAATATCGGCTTTTTTTGTAAGCTTGCTGTAAAAATCTTCCTGCGAAAAAACTATATTGCAATGCAATAATAAGTATGCTATTATTAAATATTTTGTCATTTTGAACATTTACGTAGAATCTAATTAGTGTTTGTCCATTAAGTCAGTGTCTGAACTATAATGTTCGAGTTTGAGGCATGCGAAGTTTTGAAAACCAAGGAGTTTACTTATGTAAATGACTGTTTTCAAAACAAGCATAACGAAAAAATCGGACATTATAGACAGACACTAATTAGTGTTTGTCCATTAAGTCTATTTTTGCCACTAATTGTACGAATTATCGCCAATATTTTCGTACAAATTCGTGGCTATTTTTTCGAGTTTACGGATACACACTAATTAATAATCTGTGTTTTTAAAAAATTTAATCCTTAAACGTTAAGGGTTCAAAATTATTATAAAATTGGGAATTATGAATTATATTTCATTAAAATTATTTTATCTTTAAATTCGCAAGTTAACCCTGTTATATAATTATATTTGAACATTTTATTGTTTTATTACCAAATATCTAATATAGCGAATGGGCTAAAGCCATAGAGGTGAGCAGAATTGCATAACCTCAGTTTTTGGTAGATGAGTTTGTTGAAGTTAAGGCTGGGGTTAATGGAATATCTTTTTTTCTATACTTTAGTTTAAGAAATGAGGATTTGAGGTTTAAATAATTTGTAATCAATATTAGCATTAATGAAAAAGTACTTTAAAAGCTTCTTCAACTTTTGAAACCGGTATAATTTGAATACTGTACTTTGAAAGAGCAATTCCTTTAAGTCCGTATTTTGAAATAAGCATTTTTTTGAAGCCAAGTTTCTGGGCTTCACTAATTCGTTGCTCAATACGCGAAACAGGGCGGATTTCGCCTGTTAAGCCAATTTCGCCGGCAATGCACAGGCTTTTTGAAACGGGGCGGTCTAAATCAGATGAAAGTACTGCAGCAATTACTGCTAAATCTATTGCAGGGTCGCTAACTTTTATACCTCCAGCAATATTTAAAAATACATCTTTTGCTGATAAACGAAAGCCGGCTCGTTTTTCTAAAACAGCCAGTAACATTCCAAGTCTTCGGGTATCGAATCCTGTTGATGAACGTTGGGGAATACCGTAAGCAGCGGAGCTTACCAATGCCTGAACTTCAATTAAAATTGGACGAATTCCTTCTAATGTTGAAGCTACCACTGTTCCGCTTAATATTTCATCGGTGTGAGATAATAATATATCTGATGGATTTGGAACTTCTTTTAAACCTGTACTTTGCATTTCAAATATTCCTATTTCGCTTGTTGAGCCAAAGCGGTTTTTTGTTGCCCGTAATATTCTGTATAAATTGTTTAAATCGCCTTCAAAAGCAAGAACTGTGTCAACCATGTGTTCGAGAACTTTTGGTCCTGCAATACTTCCTTCTTTATTAATATGTCCAATTAAAAAAAATGGCTTGTTATTTTCTTTAGCATATTTAATAAAAGCTCCGGTACATTCTCTTACTTGCACTACAGAACCGGGTGATGATTCAACTCTTTCGGATTGAACGGTTTGGATGGAGTCAATAATAATTATATCTGGATTTAACTTATCAATTTGTAATAGAATATTATCGAGATTGCTTTCGCAATACATATAACAATTCTCACCTTTACCTCCAATACGTTCGGCACGAAGTTTAAGTTGCTGTTCGCTTTCTTCGCCCGAAACATATAAAATTTTATAGGAGTTAACTCTTAATGAAAACTGCAACATTAATGTTGATTTTCCTATTCCGGGTTCGCCACCAATTAAAATAACCGAGCCGGGGACAATTCCACCACCTAATACACGGTTTAATTCAACGCTTTTTGAATTTAGTCGTGGCTCAGGCGAAATGCTTATTTCTGAAACAAGTTTTGGAATAACGGCTTCTCTTGTTTTTCCGTAAACAGATTTTTTTATTTTTATTACTGGTTCTTCAATGTATGTATTCCATTCGCCGCAAGAAGTGCATTTACCAACCCATTTAGTTGATTCGGCTCCGCAATTACTGCAAAAAAAAGCAGACTTCTGTTTCGACATTTGTTTATTTAGGATTAAGGATTATGGGGTTGTAATTTATTTTGATTTCACAAACTCATATCTTTTAAAAGCACCACCGGTATTGCCATCAGTTAATATTATACGTTCTATAATTAAAAACTTTTTATTTAAAGTCAGCACTTCATAAACGCCATCGAAGTCGTAATTTAAACTTGTAATTGTTAAATCAGGTCGTGAAAATGCTTTTGCCTGAATATCCCATTTTGCAGTATCTGAAATTGTAGAATCGGTTGTAATAGAACGAATTAAACTGTTATCGTTATTAAAAGACCATGTTTGAATAGTATTTCCGGCATTGGTTAAATAAACAAATTGCCATTTACCTGTAATTTTTTCTTCTTTATTTTTTTGACAACTAAAAATAACAGATAAAAGAACTATGAAAATTATTGGTGTAAATATTTTCATATTGTTAATTGTGGCGTGTAAATTCTTTTCTTAAATATGGCGATTGACATTGCAGAATAAGAATTTTCCTGTTTAATTTTTCAATATAATAATTAGCGTTGCTATATTCGTCAAGGTTGGTAATTGCGAGATAATATTTTACAAAATCTTTTTTTAATTCGTAATTTGCAGTGTCAACAATTGTATCGTTAGTAATTCTATAAAGTACATTATCAGAAGCGAATGTATATAACACTTTTGTTGATTGTTGTGCTGCGGTTTGAGGAAGTAAATTCCAGGAACCAGTTAATTTGTGTTGTTTAGCTTTTTTGCATCCGCCTATTAATAAGGATATTATTAGCAAACAAAATAAAATATTTTTAAATTTCATAGTTGAAAATTTTAAACAAAGCTAAAATAAATAATTAAAATTTCAAAATATTACAAATTCTATTTTTGTATTTTACTTAAAATAGAGGTAGTTGAAAATCCTTCTACAAAATCAATTGTTTTTACTTCTCCGCCTTTTGCAATAACTATATCGCTGCCAACAATATTTTCGATAGTGTAATCGCTTCCTTTAACTATAACATCGGGTTGAATTGTTTTAATAAGGTTGAAAGGAGTTTCTTCGGAGAAAAGTACAACAGCACTAACAAAATGTAACGAAGCTAAGATTAATGCACGGCTGTCTTCGTCCTGAATTGGACGGTTATTTCCTTTTAGTTTGTTTACTGAGGTATCTGTGTTTAATCCGATTATAAAAAAATCGCCAAATTCTGATGCTTTTGCCAAATACTCAATATGTCCTCTATGTAAAATATCGAAGCAACCGTTGGTAAAAACAATTTTTTGGTTTTTAAAATTCAGAAAAGCTAAAGTTCTCGAAAATTCGGGAGCCGAATAATCTTTAAAAATTTTTGCTCTAATAATTTCGATTTTTTCCATAAATTAATTTTTTAATTTTTTTTTTGCAAGAAAAACCAAAAGCATTGCGATTGGACCAGTAATGAGTACCATAAGGGTTTGCGACTCGTGGCAAATTGTTGCATATAATAAACCATCGGCTTGTGATATACCATATAACATTAGTCCAAGTGAAACTATCCAATGATAAGTACCAAATCCGTTTTGAACTGGAGCTGACATTCCCAAACCTCCAATTGTTAATATAAAAAACGAATCAATAAAAGTTAAATTTTTTGTAGGTTCAATCGCAAAAAAAACCACGTAAGTCATAAGAACATACATTGACCAAATAAATACTGTATGGGCAAAAAATAAACCGAGTTTTCTCATTTTAAAAACTGATTTAAGCCCATGAAATATACCTTTAATAAAAGTATTAAGTTTTTGAAATACAGTAATTCCCATAAGTTTTTGCCTCATTAAAAACAAAAAGCTAAAAGAAAAAACTAATGCAGAAATTATAATAATCCAAAAAACATAAGACGAGAAATAAGAGTTGTAAAGCGGGTCAATAATTTCTTTATTAAAAAAACCGCCTACCTGTTCAAATTTAACAATTAAAACAAATGCTATAAATAAAAGTAAAGTAATAAAATCAATAACCCTTTCGGTAATAACAGTTCCAATTAATTTATCCATGGGAATTTTATCAGTTTTATTAAGCGAACCGCAACGGGTTATTTCGCCTAAGCGAGGCATAGCCATATTTGCAAAATAAGCAATGAATACTGCAAGAATAGTATTTTTTTTGCTGGGTTTATAACCTAATGGTTCAATTAGCAATACCCATCTTAAAGCCCTGCTAATAAATCCTAGAAACGCAAAAATGAGCGACAAACCAACCCAATAGAAATTTGCATGTTTAATGTTATTCCATAAATCATTAATATTAACATTTTTAAAAGCATAATAAAGTAATAATATTCCGATTGCAGGAAATATTACAAAATTTAAAATTATTTGAAGAGTTTTTTTCAATTTATAATAAACGATTTGTAGAAGTGTCGGGGAAAATAAACCAAGGTTTAAATGTTTTAGCTTCGTTAAAATCAAGTAGTGCATAAGACAGAATTATAACAACATCGCCAACCGAAACTTTTCGCGCAGCAGGACCGTTAAGGCAAATTACACCGGAATTTTTTTCGCCTTTAATTACATAAGTTTCAACTCTTTCTCCGTTATTCAAATTGAGTACATGAACTTTTTCGTTTTCTATTATGTTTGATGCTTCCATTAAAGCTTCATCAATGGTAACACTACCAACATATTGCAAGTTTGCTTGAGTAACAGTAACTCTATGTATTTTAGATTTTAATACTTCAATTTCCATCGCATTTTATTATTAAGTATTATTTTTAAAAAAATTTTACAAAATTACAAATTTAATTGAATATTATCTATCAATCTAACCTCACCGCAATAAACTGTAATGCAGCAAATTATTGATTTGTGATTTTTTATCGCTTTTACTTTTTTCAAAGTTTTTGTGTCAACTATTTCGATATATTCGGTTTTAAATTCATTTTCACTATCAATTATGCTTATAGCCCAATTTGCAAATTCATTAAACTTGTTTTTTGTAATAAATTCTTTTAGTTTACTAATCGTAGAAAAAATAATTGAAGCTTTTTTAAATTGATTTTGAGTAAGTCTTGTGTTTCTTGAGCTCATTGCCAACCCGTTTTCTTCTCTAATTATTGGACATGAAATAATATTTACTTTTGAATTTATAATTTGAATTAATTTTTTTATTACTGCTAATTGTTGAAAATCTTTTTGACCAAAATATGTGTTATTTGGTTTTACAATATTAAACAACCTATCAACTACTTTTGCTACACCCTGAAAATGACCCGGACGAAATTTACCCTCCATTATATTTTCTAAATATCCTAAATCAAAAACTCTATTGTCAGGTTCGGGATAAATTTCTTTTTCGGTGGGCAAAAAAACAACATCGCAATTAACATTTTGTAATAAATTCAAATCCTTTTCGAAGTCTTTAGGATATTTAATAAAATCCTGCTCGTTGTTAAATTGTATGGGATTTACAAAAATGCTTACAACCGTAATATCATTTTGTTTTTTACTTTCTTTAATTAATGATAAATGTCCATTGTGTAAAGCACCCATTGTTGGTACAAAGCCAATTGTTTTATTTTCGTTTTTGCAGATATTAACGTATGAGCTAATATCGGTTATTGTTTTAAAAACTTGCATAATGTTTTCAATTTCGAAATAAATGGATTTGTTATTAAATGCTAAAAAATAAATAATGTTATTTTTTAAGCCATTCTTTTATTAATGTTTCGGCTGTTAATAAAGTTTCGTTTAAGTTGTTATTTATTAAAACTTTGTCGAAATTATTAGCAAATTGCATTTCGAGTGATGCTTTTGCAACTCTTTTTTCAATAGATTTTTCGTCTTCGGTTAAACGTTGTCTTAATCTTTGTTCAAGCGTTTTAAGGTTGGGTGGACTAATAAATATTGATAACGCTTTGTTGCCAAAAATGCGTTTTAAATTGATGCCACCTTTTACATCAACGTCAAAAATAACAATATTCCCTTTTTCCCATATTCTTTCAATTTCAGAACGTAAAGTTCCATAAAAGCAATTTTCGTAAACTTCTTCCCACTCAACAAATTCATTGTTTATTGTTTTGTTTCTAAACTCATCAGTTGTTATAAAGTAATAGTCAACCCCATTAATTTCATTTTTTCTTTTTTCTCTATTACAAGCCGAAACACTAAATTCAAACTCTGGAAAGACTTTTAATAGATGTTTAACTACTGTAGTTTTTCCGGCTCCAGATGGTGCAGATATTATTACGACTTTTTCTTTCACTGTTTATATTTTTTTTGACGCTGATTTATACTGATTTGCACCGATTTGTTTATAGTTCGATATTCGGTGTTCGTTATTCAATATTCGTTATTTTTTTTACGCTGATTAATACTGATATTTATTTTTTCATTACAAAATATTTAATAGCTGTTCTTTAACTTTTTCGAGTTCGTCTTTCATTTGAACTACAATTTTTTGTATTTCGGAGTGGTTTGCTTTTGAACCCAAAGTATTTATTTCGCGGCCAATTTCCTGTGCAATAAAACCCAATTTTCGTCCAGGATTATTTTCGCTGCAGGTTTCTTTAAAATATTTGCAATTATTTGTTAACCTCACTCTTTCTTCGGTTATATCAATTTTTTCGAGATAATATATTAGTTCCTGCTCAAAACGATTTTTATCGAAACCTTCGTTACCTATAACATCGTTTAAATTTTGACTTATTCTGTTTTTTATTGTTTCTATTCGTTCTTTTTCATAATTTGTAACTTGCAGATGAAGTTCTTCTATTTTCGTAACGTGGCTTATAATTTCATTTTCTAAAGTGTTACCCTCAATGGTTCTGTAATTATCCAATAAATCAATAGTATTAATAATAGCGTTGTGAATGGTTTTCCATTCTTGCTCATCTAATTCTTCATTTTTTTGCGATAAAGTTTCGGGCAATTGAGTTATAATGCTTGTCCAATCGGGATTCTGATTTGGGAATAGCTCATCTTTTATTTTTTTGAGTTGTTCGTAATACTCTGCAAATAATTCTTTGTTAATTGTTATATTTTTATTGTTTCCATTATTTTCAATATAAATTGAAAATTCGATTTTTCCTCGTTCAAGTTTTTTAATAGTTTCATTTCTGATTTCAGTTTCTTTTTCGCGATAAATTAAAGGTGTTTTTATATAAACATCGGCTTGTTTGCTATTTAATGATTTAATTTCGACAGTAATTTTTTTTCCATTAAACTCAGTTACGGTTTTACCGTATCCTGTCATTGATTTAAGCATGATAAATATTTTATTTTTGAACCATTGTAATGGTTAATTGTTCATTTTGTTGAGGTCGTACTTGAACTATTGAAGTTTTAATATATGCTGTACCATTTATATTGTTATTAAATGCTAATACATAATAATTGCCATAATTAATGTAACCAAAATATGCCGAATTACCTGTACCAGTGTTTAACCGGTATATTGCTAAATCATAAGTTGTTCCTAATAAATCAGTATTAATATCATCCCAACTAGCATATAAATAAACATTTGTGTTTGTTGCATTATTTACATTATAGGAAGCATCAATATACTTAGTATAAACTGTAAGTCTGCCGGTTAATCCGGATGTGTCATAAGTTACTATTTGTTGCTGGGCAGGTACTTCGTCTTTTGTTTTTTTACAGGAAGCTATTGTTATTGATAAAATAATAATCAGCAACAATTTAATATTTGACTTCATAAAATTAATTTAAAAGTCAAAGATATAATATTTTTGAATTTTAAATACAAATTATTAACAGCAGCTATTTTTTACTTTTTACTAACAAATAATTTTTTATTAAATTTAATTTTCTTTCATCAATTTTTGCTTTTATTTTCATTATAATGAGTATTGTGTCCCAATTTTGTTTTGTATATTGTTGTGGTAAATGTAAATTATGGCAACTGCTGCAATTATTTATATATAAGGTTCTTCCAATTTTTAAACTATCCTGCGAAATGCCAGATTGCTCGCTATCATTTTTTGAAGGCAAATACAAAGCCGGGGCGCACGAAAAAAAGGTTATTTCTGTTAAAATAATCAAAAACATTTTCTTATAATTCATAAGAAAACAATAATCTTGCTTGAAATTTTTCATGTCCGTTCAAATCTAATTTATTGTTTACAAAGTTTGTAACCTGAGGTAAAAATGAAAAATTAATCCAAAAACCATTTGTAGAATATGAAAACGAAGGACCAACTGATAAAATAGAAGCATCAATTTTTGATTTACCGAATATATTTTGATTAAATGCTTCAAATCCGACAAACAAATGGTCTTTAAGTTTGTACGATAAACCATAAACTATTTCATTGACAGTTTCGATAGAGTTTTTAACTTCTATTTGCGAATCTTTTGTTACAAAATCTTTTGAAATGGTATATTCGCCAACAATATTTAATGCAGTAATAAATTTTCCGATTTGTTTATCGAATAAAACTTTACCTTCTATTCCAATTTCGGTTGATGAAATACTATATTCAAAGTAAATTCCGGAACCAAAAACATTTGCAACAGGGTCGCTAATTTTGTATTTCCATTCATTTGAAAAGCTAAAGTCAGTTTTTTCTGAAAGTATTTGAGTTGAATCTTCATTTTTTATTCCAGTACTATATTGATAATTAAGATAAAAGGCAGTTTGTAGTTTTCTGCCTAATCCAACTTCAAATTCCAAACGATGTTTTAAACTTCTGTAATAATCTGTACGTCCGTCTTTTAAAGTAGTCCAGACTTCAATTTCTTTTTGACCTTTGTTTAAAACATTTGTTTGATATGTGTATGAAAACACCCTGTCCTGTGCTTTTACATTAAAATAAAAGCTTGCAATTGTAAATAAAACAACTAATTTTTTCATAAATATAAATTTTTAATTTATACAAAATTAGTTGTGCAATTTGTGTTTTGCAATCCCAATTAATAGTGATTTATATTAATTCGGAAGTGCTAATTTCTTCAATATTTACAATTTTATTAATTATTGCGTATATTGTTAAACCGGAAGTAGATTTTATTTTTGTTTTTTCAGAAATATTTTTTCGATGAGAAATTACAGTATATGTACTTATAAACAATATTTGTGCTATTTCTTTGTTTGACAATCCTTTAGTTAATAATTTTAGAACTTCTATTTCGCGTTTTGAAAGTTCATTTTTATTCGAAATATTTCTTTTAAATGAACTTAACAACTCATTTATTTTATTTGTTATTGAATCTGCGTTTTCATAAATATTTATTGTGTTTGCTGAAATTTTATCTGAATTAAGTTCAATAAACAAGTATGCGATTTTAGTTGCATTTTTTAATTGCTTATTAATCAATGCTTTATTTTGATAAAAATCATTTTCAGAAATTAACACAATAATATATCCCATTAAATGGGGATAGTTTTCTAACTCGTCGGCTGAATTTATATAAATAATTTCGTTGCTTAATGAATTTTTTAACAAATCGTTAAGTCCTAATAAAATTATATCTGATTTATTGATAACTAATATTTTTGTATTGTTTATCATTTAGTTGTAAACGATTTTTCGAGAAATTTTGCTTTTGGAAACAATATTTTTTCCTCAATTCTTGTATGATTTTGTAAATCTTTTTCGAATAAAAAAAGAGCCGATAAAAGCGAATTACATGTGTTATTATCGTATGATACAGATAAATATCTTATAATAAAATTTCTTAAATCCGAAATTTTATTGTCAATATTTGAATGTTCTTTCTCGAAATCGTTAATTGAATAATTTATTTTCATTTTTGCAGGTAATTTTTTAACATCTAAATTAGATAGTTCAATAATATATGGAAAAACTATATTCTCTTCGAATTTTAAATGTTCAATTAACTCATTCTGATAATTTTGATAAAACTTTCTAATGACCTTACTTTCAATATTATCATTATTTAAAAGTTGTTTTATAAGTTTGTCTATTTCAGCAATGTAGTAATTGCGGTAAAATTCATGTGTTTTATTTAAATAATTTATAATTGTTAAAACACTAAATTGCTGCAATTTCTTTTGTGGAAAATAATTTTCATTGTTAAATACATTTATAATTTCAATAAAAAACTCAATGTCAATTTTATTTTCGGCACAAATTGTTTTTATTGTTGAATTTTTAAATCCAAGATTTACTCCTAATCTGTTAATTACAGGAAATAGCAAATGATTTTCGCTTACTACATCTGCAAGTATTAGATTTTCGTTGAATAATTTCATAAATATTATTTTTACAAAAATAAGAGTTTTATTTATAATAATTCTAAATAAAATTATCCCATTAAAATATTTTGTATTTTTGAAGAAAAATAAATTGAAATGAATTTACTTAAAACAATAAGTAATCGTCATAGTCCACGAAGTTTTAGTTCAATAGAAGTTGAAAAAGAAAAATTAGATTTAATTTTTGAAGCGGCACGTTGGGCACCATCTTCTTTTAATAACCAGCCATGGCGTTTCTTTGTTGCTAACAAAAATGAAAATCTAAACTTTTATAACGATATAATTAATTGCTTAACCGGATTTAATAAAAGCTGGGCAGATACTGCACCTATACTTATTGTAACTGTTGTTAAAACGACATTCGACCATAATAACTTGCCAAATAAATATGCTTTTCACGATTTGGGATTAGCAGTTGGAAATATGCTTAATCAAGCAACAGCATTAGGTTTGTATATGCATCAAATGGCTGGAATTGAGCATGATAAAATTGCAAAACTATTAAATCTTTTGTCGGAATATAAACCTGTTACTGTAATTGCATTGGGTTATTTAGGGAAAATTGAAGATTTGCCAGCCGATATTCAAAAAGTTGAAAACGAAAAACAACGTGTACGAAAACAATTATCCGAAATTATAAATTATTCACCTTTAAATTAAAATTATATGACATTTGGAAACATGGATAAAGTAGAAAAAGAATACACTAATGGCGAAGTAACGGTTGTTTGGAAACCTTCGTTGTGTGACCATTCTGCTGTGTGCATTAGTGAATTGCCCAATGTTTTTGACACCATAAAACGACCTTGGATAAATATTAATGGTGCTCCAACTAATGCAATTAAACGTGTTGTCGATTTATGTCCAACTCGTGCATTAACCTGGTATGCAAACAAAAAAAGTAAAGATTTAACCAAACAAAATGAAAATGCAACCGAAATTACTTTAGTTAAAGATGGACCAATTCGCCTGTCGGGTAATTTTAAAATTATTGATGAAAATGGAAATTCAATAACCTGTGCCGATAAAATTTCAATTTGCCGTTGTACAAAATCTAAAAAGTTGCCTTTTTGTGATGGGTCGCATAGAGAACTGTAAATGAATTTTAAACCGCATTATTAAAATTTATATATTTGTAAAATACAATAAATAATTTTTAGAATAAACGGTAGCAAATAATTATAAACTGTTAATTTCGGATAAGTAGGGATTATAAGAGTGTTACCAACTAGCCTTACAAAAAAACGAAACAATTGAGATATTATAATAATTATTAAAAATAAAATAATCGAATGAATCAAATATGTTCACTTTGTGACGAATCAAAACCTCTAATTGCAGCACACATTATTCCAGAGTTTTTTTATAAAATTTTAGGACTTTACGGTAATAATAGTGGTCAAGGTAGAATTAAGAAAGCAACTATAGTAAATCATGAATTTCATATTAATAAAAAAGGAATTCCTTTAGGAATCTACGATAATAATATTCTTTGTAAAGAATGTGACAATTTTATTAATAAAGAATATGAGAATTATTCAAAATCATTACTCTTTGACACATCAGGAACAAACGTTGAACTTTCTAATGAGTTAATCATTTTTAAAGGTATAGATTATATCAAATTTAAACTATTTGTACTTTCAATTTTTTGGAGAGCAAGCATTTCAATTCGCCCAGAATTTAAAAACATAAAACTTCAGTTAGAAATCGAAAACAAACTTAAAAGTTTAATTAAAAATAAAGACTCTGTAAAACCATCTGAATTTTCAGTTATAACGTGTTTTCTTTATGCGCCACAACTATTATCAAATACGATTTCAGACATTATGACTTTTAATAATAACGGTGTTTTAACTTATGCTTTTTTTGCTGGTGGTTTATTATTTTATTTATATAATGACTTATCAAATGTTCCTGAAAATTTATTACCTTATGTACTTAATGACAATGGAAATTTAACATTATTAAAAATACCTGAAAAACGAAGTATAGAAATATTAAAAATGTTTTATAGCTAATGATTAAATAATTAATAAAAAAATGAGAAACAAAAAGAAATTAATTTTAATAGCAATTGCTACAATCTTATTGGTTTTGATTATTACCAATCCTACAACAAGTAGATTTAAAGAATACTTGAATTCCAAAGGAATAAAAACGGAAAGTTATACTTATTATTCTTATTTATATGACGATAATCAAAGAGAAGAAAGAAAAATACGAATAAATATCACTTATGGTAGAGAAAATAATTATTTTATTTTTTCATTTTTCAATTGGGATAATAGTAAAAAATATTTTGGAATATTAGGAAATTTTTATGAATTGAATGAATAAAATAACTATGCTGGCAAACTAACATATGAACACCATGCAATTTGACAATTGGGTTTCAATTTGAAACATTATAGGTACATGACAACAATTATAAATAAAGGCCAGTTGGTAACACACGGTTAAAATTTAGCAGGCTGTTATGGGCAACTTGACACGAATAACAAAGTTCAATCATTTTAGCGGTTTGACAATAACTGCAAGTAAAAGCCTGCTAAATTCAACCGTAAACCGTTATAGGGCATAATAAAAAATAAAAACATGAATAGATTATCAGACATGGAGGAATTACTTGAAAGTATTTGCGACTCAGAATTAATGGAATTCATGAGAGAAGCATATTTATCTTATATGGCAGGAGCATATAAATCTTCAATAATTGTTTCAACGGTTGCTGTTTATGAAGACTTGAGACGAAAAACAAAGCAATTATCCTTAATTAATTCAGACGCTAGAGATATTACAATTGAGGTAGAAAGAAGAATATCTAATAATGAGGTTTTTGAATCATATTTAGAAGATCAACTAACTTCAAAAAAAATATTGAATGCTCTTGATAAAAGAAATCTAACAGCGTTGAGAGATAGACGAAATTTATCTGCACATCCAACAGGGCACAAAGCAACGGCAGAGGAAGCAAGATATATTTTTTCAATTGCAATAAATAACTTTCTTTCCAAACCACTTCTTTATGCTAATGAAAAGGTTGACTATATTTTAACAAGCCTAAGAAATGAGAATTTTTTCCCTTCTTTGGATATTGGAAATATTGCTTTTATCGTGAAAAGAGAAACCGAAAATTTGCATGAAGGAGTTTATCCATATTTATTAAGAAAACTAGCGGAAGATTTAGAGGAAAAAAATTCCACAAAGAATACAAGATTCTTTTTGTATGGTTTGGCTCATAATTCAAAAAGTGTAAATTTTCTTGAAGATGCTCTAATAAAATACTTTATAAAACTCAAAGCAGATGATTCTATAGCAGAAAAGGCAATTATGACATCAATTGGTATAAATGCAAATCTTTTTTTTAAATCTGATGAAGTAACTCAAACAAGGTTGAGATATTTTATTAAAAATCTTATTTCTACAGGTGGTGAAGATGATTTTGCTTATTTATATCACCCGATTTACTTTTTTGAATTGGCGGTTGAAATAAAAGGAGCCAATATACTTGTAACTGAATTTAATGATGAAATAAATGAATTAATAAGACTTTATATATACAATACGAGGATTGTAATGTTGTCTTTCCACAACACTTTACATAAAAATGAATTAATAGATAAATTATGTTTAAATGCTTCTTCTTCGACATTTGATATTTCAAATAAATTTTCCAATAGAGTTAAGGATTTGGACGAACTTCTTTCAAAGAATGTTGATGGAAAATCTTTATTGAAAATAATTATTTCATTATTACGAGGAGCAGATTGGGGAGCATGGGTTTCGATTGATTTTAAAAACCGGAAATTTTATGAAATTCCAAAATGTAAAGATGTTATTAAAATATGGCTTCAGCAAAATAATACTGAAGGAATAGAAATAATAAATGAATATGATAACTCAATTGCAACCGTTGAAATTTTTGTGGATATTTATTTATAATGAATTACGCCATATAACAGGCGGTATATTTTATTGCCGAGACAGTGGGTATTTCAGCGTTTCTACAACTAATAAACTTTCGTGTAACTTGACAGTGAAGTGCTTCGAAATCGGCAACAAAAACATACCGCCAATCCGTTGCCCTATATAGTTTTTATGTAACAATATTTAAAATATATTGCAATTTGTTTGAATATATAATAACATCTTTATATATTTGTGGGTTAGTAAAATAATTAAATTATTAAATGCTTGTAATTGTTTGTAAACATTTGTTGTGGGATAAGTGTTGCTTATAATAGTGTTATGCTACATGTGTAGAAAGAAAAACGCCTAAAATCAGCTTGTGCATTAATGAAAAATATACTATATTTGTGTAGAATTACTTATGCCAAACTTATATATCATAGCGGGTTGTAATGGAGCTGGCAAAACGACAGCCTCATATACTGTTTTGCCAGAAATGCTGAATTGTAATGAATTCGTTAATGCTGATGAAATTGCAAGAGGACTATCACCATTTCAGGCTGAAAAAGCAGCAATTGATGCTGGAAAAATAATGTTGACTAGAATTCAAGAATTGATTTATTTACAAGTAGATTTTTCATTTGAAACCACTTTATCTGCTATTCATTTCATCAAATTAATTAAAGAAGCACAAAAAAAAGGATATTTTGTGACTTTAGTTTTTTTCTGGCTTAATAGTGTAGACTTAGCAATTCAACGAGTTAAAATACGAGTAAGTGAAGGTGGACACAATATACCAGAAGAAACTATTAAAAGTAAGGTATAAAACAGGAATTAAAAATTTGGTCAATAAGTATATCTCTATTTGTGATTATTGGATTATAGTAAATAATTCTGAAGGACCTTTTAATCTGATAGCAGAAGGATTAAAAGATACAGAAGTTGAAATTAAAGATTACAATATTTGGAACAATATAAAAGCACAAGCTAATGAATAACAAAAAGATTATAGAATTACGTGAAAAAATTTTAAAAGGAATTGAATTAGCCTTTGAAAAATTAATTATTACCAAGCAAAAAAATAACGGTGACTTTGTTTATTCGAAAGACGGCAAAATTATTATTGTCAAGGCTAACGAATTGGCAAAATAACACACGAAAGCATAACAGACGCTTAAAATTTTGCGGGCTGACTAGTGTAACTTGACACCTATAACAATAAATAATATTTCTAATATTTTGATACGGGCTTCAAGTAAAAGCCTGCCAAATCAAACATTAAAATGTTAAAAAAATTACTAATTTTGAAATCATAAAATCATAAAAACAAAAACCCATGAAAACAACAATTACAGTTTTTACAATATTTTGTTCTTTGTTATTAATAAGCAAAGTAAATGCACAATCACCAACAATTAAATGGTGGTACGATGTTAATGATGCTTCTTTTGGACAATCGGCTGCAGGCGATATTGATGGTGACGGAAAATTAGAAGTTGTTTTTGGCTGCTACCGAAACGATAGTTCGGTGTATGCTCTAAATGCCGAAGATGGAAGTCTTTTGTGGAAATACAATACTCATTCAAGTGGTGCCGAGGGTTGTAATGATGTGGCTCCAATTATTTACGATGTTGATGGCGATGGAAATCTTGAAGTAATATTACCAAGTTCGTGCAATCCAAAAACATTTTGTTTTGATGGTGCAACCGGAGCTGTTAAATGGGTTTGTAATACTCGTGGAAGCGATTCGCCACCTACAATTGCAGATATTGATGGCGATGGTATTCCGGAAATTCTTCATGGCGAATTTGGAGGTTATGTTATTTGCATTAAGGGTTCTAATGGCACACCTCAATGGGAAATTGCCGTTGACCTTGATTCGTGGATACAAACTGCACCAACTATTGTTGATTTAAACAACGATGGTAATCTTGATTTTGTTGTTGCAACCTGGAATAATGTAAATGCCGACAGCAACGCAGTTTATGCGTATCGTGCAAGCAATCAATCATTACTATGGAAATACAAAGTAAGCGATGTAATGTACCATGGAACTGCTGTAGCCGATTTAGATAGTGATGGGTTGCCCGAATTAATAGTAGGTTGTTATAACGATACACTTTATTGTATTAATGGAGATAATGGAACAACTAGTTGGAAATATTCTTATGGTAGCGGATTTTACATGGGAGCTCCTGCTACTATTGCAGATTTAGACGGCGATGGCGAATGTGAAATCGTGTTTTCTTGTTATTATAAAGTTGGTGCTTTGGCTGGTAACGGAACTGTTAAGTGGATTTATTCAATTCCTGGTTACGAACAATCATTTAGGGGTTGTGCTTTAGCTGATATTAATAATGATTTATTGCCTGATGTTATTTTTGGCACCGACGGAGGAAAGGTAATTGCTCTTAATGGTACTAATGGTGCAAATATATGGACTAAAGACCTTGCATCGCATTATGGTAATGCCACTTTTGCTTTCGATAATGCACCGCTTGTATCCGATTTTGATAATGATGACTCTCTCGAAGTTTTTATTGTTGGCGGTCATGCCGAATATCCAAATTTTCAGAACGATTTTGGTCGTGCATATATGATTACCGCTGGAAAAGGTTCTGGTCCCGATTGGTTAATGTTTCAGCGTGATATTCACCGACAGTCATCGCTTTGCGAAATTACGCCAAGTTATGTAAGTGAAAATAATTCAACAAACCCTTCAGTAAGTATTTTTCCAAATCCATCGAGTAATTATACAATTATAAAGTTTCCTAATTCCGAAAATCAAACAAGTAAATTAACAATATACAATGCAAAAGGTGAGGTTGTGTATAATGTCGAAAATATTATAGGTACTGAGGTAAAGATAGAAAACAAAAATTGGGATAAAAGTATTTATTTTTTTAAACTACAAAACAACGAAGGTATTGTTGGGCAAGGAAAATTTATTGTTCAATAATAAGCTAAACTCTTATATTTTTGTTTGTGTGGATACAAACTAATGCAAAAATGTTAAACGCATTGCATTCCGAATATTTGGGTTAGACATGTTAACTATTTAGTGTCTGTCCATAAAGTCAGTGTCTGAACTATAATGTTCGAGTTTGAGGCATGCGAAGTTTTGAAAACCAAGGAGTTT